>JBAPPP010000461.1:0-3052 GCA_049280175.1 Rhodanobacter sp. | reverse complement strand
GACATGGCGCGGTACCTGAATGCTGCGCAGTTGCGGCAGGATCCCATCGGCCTGCAATTGCGCGTTAATGGTGTCGTATACCGGGGCCAGCGCCTGGATCAGCCAGTGGTCAAAACTTTGCAGCAGGAGCAGATAGTGTTCCAGCGGCAGGTCCAACGGGCTGCTGGCCTGGTGAAAGGCCTGTGCCAGGGCGTGCGGCCCCAGCGGCAACGCTTCGCCCTCCAATGGCGGCGCTCCGACCAGCACGGCGAGCCGGTAACCCAGTTCGTACAGCGCGTTGCTGTGACGCACTTCGCCACGCGTACCCAGCTGGCTCAAGGCTATCGTCAGCTCTTGTTTTACGGGGTCGAGCAACTCCAGCGACTGCCATGCCTTGGCTTCGGCCGGCGCCTGCGATTTGGCGGCAGCGGTGTCGATGTCGTTGAACGCGGCGCCGATCTGGGCGATGAATTGCTGCTCCAGGATGGTGCGGTCCTGCAGTACGCGTTGCCGGCTGGCGAAGCAATCCTGCTGCTCGGTGTGCCGGTGAGTGCGTTCGGCCAGCGCAAATAGTTCACGCTCGAACTCGCTCAGGCATCGCCGCAACGGTTCATGCAGACCTTCCGCGCACAGGGTGTAGCTCGTCTCCAGCAATTGTTGCGCGCGCGCGGGCCAGCGTACGCCGCTAAGGCGCGCAGGCTGATGCGACGCAAGCGAACGACGTCGATCCTGTCCGACATCCATGAACGAACCCTGTTGATCCCCTGGAGGCTTGAGTTTATGCCGGTTGTCACGATCATGCCATGGCTGTCGACAGGCCGCGTCAATCGAGAAAGCTGGCAATCACATCGTTGAGAAAACGCTGCCCCAGGGGGGTGGTATGCAGCTGTTGCGGGCCGTCCTGCAGCCAGCCGCGTTCACGGGCGGCAGCCAGTGCCGCTGCAATGCGCCCGGCCGGCAGTCCGGTGCGTTCGCTGAAGTCGGTGAGCGGCACGCCGTCGACCAGACGCAACGCGTTCAGCATGTACTCAAAGGGAAGTTCGGACGCGCTGACCTGGCTGTCGCCACCGATCCGAGCCGGGCCACCGCTGGCCTCCAGGTAGGCGCGGGGCAGGCGGGTTTTCCAGCGCCGGTGCACCTGGCCGCTGCCCGCGTCGCTCCATTTGCCATGCGCACCGGCGCCGATGCCCAGGTAATCGCCGAAACGCCAGTAATTGAGGTTGTGCACGCAACGGCGGCCGGCCTGGGCATAGGCGGAGATTTCATACTGGCCGTAACCGGCCGCGGCGAGGCGTTGCTCGCAGGCCTCCTGCATCGCCCAGGCGTGATCGTCGTCGGGCAACGGTGGCGGATTGGCGGCGAACGCTGTGTTCGGTTCCAGGGTCAGCTGATAGTGCGAGACATGGGTCGGCTGCAGCGCGATCGCACGCTCCACGTCGGCCAGCGCGCCATCCAGCAATTGCTGTGGCAGCGCATACATCAGGTCGAGGTTGATGTTTGTGTAACCGGCATCCTGGGCCGACTTCACCGCGGCCTCCGCTTCCGCGGCGGAATGGATGCGGCCGAGGCGACGCAGCTTGTCGTTGTCGAAGCTCTGCACGCCAAACGAAATGCGGTTGACCCCGGCCGTCAGATAGCCGTCGAAACGGCCATGCTCGACGGTGCCCGGATTCGTCTCCAGCGTGATCTCGCAATCGTCGACGAACGGCAACCGTGCGCGCGCGCCGTCGAGGAAACGCTCGATCAGCTCAGGGGCGAACAGGCTTGGCGTGCCGCCCCCGAAAAATACGCTGACGATCGGACGGCCTTGCACGGCCGCACCGAAGTCGACGAGATCGGCGTCCAGGTCGGTCAGCAGCAAGTCTGTATACGTGTCATACGGCGGTGGCTCGCTGCGCAGGCCGTGCGAATTGAAGTCGCAGTAGGGACACTTCTTCACGCACCATGGCATGTGCACATACAGCGACAACGGCGGCGCGAGGAGGCTCACGGCTGCCGCTCGGCCAGCTGCGCGTGCAACTTCGCCAATGCCTGGCCGCGATGGCTGAGTCGGTTCTTCAGGGCTGCGTCCATCTCGGCGACGCTCTCGCTATAGCCTTCCGGCAGGAACACTGGGTTGTAGCCGAAACCGCCGGTTCCCCGGCCCTCGTTCAAGATGCGCCCGTGCCAGCGTCCCTCGGCGATCAGCGGGGCAGGGTCATCGGCATGCTGCAGCAGGACCAGCACACAGATGAAGAACGCGCCGCGGTCGTCCTCGGACACGCCGTCCAGTTCCTTCAGCAATTTTGCGTTGTTGGCCGCGGCGTCGCCATGGCCGCCGCTGTAGCGTGCCGAGTACAGGCCCGGCGCGCCGTGCAGATGGTCCACGCACAAGCCCGAGTCGTCGGCCAGAGCCGGCAGGCCGCTAGCGAGTGCGGCGTGGCGCGCCTTGAGCAAGGCGTTCTCGACGAAGGTCAGGCCGGTCTCGTCGGCGTCGCCGATACCTAGGCTGCCCTGCGTGATCACCTCGAAACCGCTGTCGGCGAGCATCTCGTTGAATTCAACGAGTTTGCCCGGATTGCTGCTGGCGAGAACGATGCGTTGCATGAGCCGACTAGCTGCCCTGCGCCAAGGCGGCACGCTGCGCGGCGACCAGTTCGCCGATGCCTTTTTCGGCCAGCGCCAGCAGCGCATCCATCTCGTCGCGCCGGAACGCGTGCCCTTCGGCGGTGCCCTGTACCTCGATGAAGCCGCCGCCGTCGTTCATCACGACGTTCATGTCGGTGTCGCAGTTCGAGTCTTCGGCGTAGTCCAGATCCAGTACCGGCATGCCCTGGTAGATGCCGACCGATACCGCGGCAACCGCGCCGACGATCGGATTGCGCTTGAGGTTTTCGCGTTTCATCAGCACGCCCACTGCATCGACCAGCGCCACATAGGCGCCGGTAATCGCCGCCGTGCGGGTGCCGCCGTCGGCCTGCAGGACGTCGCAGTCCAGCGTGATCACCCGTTCGCCCAGCGCCTGGCGATTGATGCAGGCGCGCAGGGAGCGGCCGATCAGCCGCTGGATCTCCATCGTGCGGCCGCCCTGGCC
>JBAPPP010000460.1:0-6173 GCA_049280175.1 Rhodanobacter sp. | reverse complement strand
GTTGCGTTTGACTTGGTGCCGATCACGTCTCGTCGGAAACGCGAAGCAGCAGCTTGCCGCGGTTGCTGCCCTCGAACAGTTGGTTGAGAACGAGCGGCGCGTTTTCGAGGCCGTCCTCGATGGTTTCTTCGGCCTTGATGCGGCCCTTTAGAACCCAGCCGATCAACTCCTGCACGGCCTTTTGCGTGTCGCGATAGTCGAACGCGAGAAAGCCGCGCACGGTCAGGCGCTTGACGATGATGACGCTGTAGTCGTCGCTGGGGCGCGCGCCGCTGGTGTAGTTCGCGATGAGCCCGCATAGGGCGACGCGGCCACCGTTGACCATGCGGGAAAGCACCGCGCGCATGACCGGTCCGCCGACGTTCTCGAAATTCACATGTACGCCGTCCGGCGTGGCATCGGCCAAGGCTTTCTTCCAGTCGTCTGCTTTGTAGTCCACCGCAGCATCAAAGCCGAGTTCATCCACGAGGTAGCGGCACTTCTCGGGCCCACCGGCGATGCCCACGACACGTGCGCCGCGAAGCTTGGCGATCTGGCCGACGATGGAACCCACCGAGCCCGCCGCAGCGGAGACCACCAGGGTCTCGCCGGCCTGCACCGGCGCAATTTCGGTCAACCCGTAATACGCCGTGATGCCGCTGAAGCCGCAGGCGCCGAGCAGCGTGGGTAGCGGTACCGGCGGGTGGGCCGGCAGCTTTACGTAGTCCTTCTTCTGGGTGTCGTTGATCACGGCGTAGTCCTGCCAGCCGAGCAGGCCCTGCACCAGATCACCTTCGGCAAAATGCGTCGAGCGGGATGTCACCACGCGACCGAGTCCGAGCCCGCGCATCACTTCGCCGATCGCCACCGGCGGCATGTATTGCGGAATGTCGCTCATCCATACGCGATTGGTGGGATCCATCGACAGGTACAACACGCGGATCAGCACTTCGCCGTCTTTCAGGTCGGCGACGGGATGCTCCTGCAGATCGAAGTCTTCGCGTTTGACCAGGCCCTCGGGCCGGCTCTTCAGGCGCAACTGGCGGTTGATGCGTGACATGTGATCACCGTGGGCTTGGATAGGGAAGATGGGTCGCTGGAGTATGCGCGCGACTAGACAGCGCACGCACCACCATCGACGAGCATTTGAGCGGCGGTGACGTAGCGACTTTCGTCGGAGGCGAGGTATAGCACCGCGTAGGCGACGTCATCTGGGTCGCCCAGTCGGCGCATGGGAATGCCGCGCACCAGCTTGCGGGTGGCCTCTTCCTCACCCAGCGCGTCAAAGAACGGCGCAACAATACCAGTGCGGATGAAGGCGGGATGCACGGAATTGCAGCGCACATCCAGCTTCTGCCGCGCACAGTCGATGGCTACGGATTTGCTCAGCGCGGCGACAGCGGCTTTGGATGTGTTGTACGCGGTGTAGTCCGGATCGGTTTTAAACGCGGCAAGCGACGAAATGTTGATGATCGATCCGGGTTGATTCGCACGCAGGTACGGCAAGGCGTATTTGCAGCCGAGCAGGATGCTCTCGACATTGACAGCCATGACCCGTCGCCATTCCTTCAATTCGATCTGCTCGGTTGTGCCGAGCGAGCCGATGCCGGCATTGTTGACCAGCACGGACAGTCCACCCATGGCGGCGGATGCTTCGGCGAGCAGCGTTTTCCAGCGCTCCTCGTCACGCACGTCCTGTGCGGCTGACCAAGCGACCTGATGGCCGAGTTCTTGGTTGATGTCATCGGCGACGTCGCGAACAGCCGCCTCATCGATATCGGTGAGGAACACGCTCGCGCCATGCCGCGCGAGCATGCGCCCGGTCGCCGCGCCAAGGCCACCGGCGGCCCCGGTGACGAAGGCGCGTTTGCCGGCGGCGCGTTGGGCAGTGGGTGCGGTCATGTTCGTATCCTGTTTTCAGAGGCGGCCGGGCGTCAGACGCAAAGATACCCGCCATCGACGTTTAACACCGCACCGGTGGTGTACGACGATGCATCAGAGGCGAGATAGAGCGCGGCGCCGGCCATTTCGGAAGGCTGCGCCACGCGGCGCATCGGTACGTGGGCCAACGCCTGTTTGAGAATCGCCGGCGTGTTCACCAGCACGGAAGCGAACTTGGTATCGGTGAGCCCCGGGAGTAGCGCATTGCAGCGCACGCCGACCTCGGCACACTCCACCGCAAAGGCCTTGGTCATCGAGATCACGGCGGCCTTGGTGATCGAGTAGATGCCTTGCTGAAAGCCCGGCACGACGCCGTTGACCGAGGCGACATTCACGATGGAGCCACCACCGTTCTGCTGCATCAGCCGCGCGCCATGCGTCGACATGTAGAAATAACCACGGATGTTCACATCGACCGTCTTCTGGAAAATACCCGGGTCGGTATCCAGGATGGGGCCGAAGTAAGGGTTGGTTGCCGCATTGTTGACCAGGATGTCGAGACGTCCATGGCTGGCCTCGACGTGCGCGTACAGCGCTTCGATTTGCTCCAGTTCCCCGATATGGCAGGCGACGGCTTCGGCCGAGCCACCCGCCGCGATGATCCCATCGACCACTACCTGGCAATCGGCCAGGCGACGGCTGGATACCACCGTGTGCGCACCGTGCGCAGCCAGCAGCTTGGCGATCTCGGCACCAATCCCACGGCTGGCGCCGGTGACGATGGCGATCTTGCCGGTGAGGTCGAAGCTTGGCGTTGCACTCATGACGATAGCCTTTGCGGAGTGGGGTGAATGGTTTTGCGAGGTGGAACGATCAGAATATAACCTTGGCGCCTCATACCGTTCATGGATGGCTGCCCGGGCCTCCTTCCGCTGTTTACTTGCGCTGGCGGGGCGGCTTTTTCAAACGCGCGATCTCCATGGCGCGACATTCCGTGCCATCCAGGAGAATCTTCAGGCCGATCCGGAAAAGCTCCTCAGGTTCGATGTTCGCCAGCAGTTTGGCGGCGCCACGCAAATTCGGATAGTTGCGTGATTCCTCGCCGAGATGACCCAGCTCGACGCCCAGCGCGAGCGTGGGGCGCAGCGCTCCCGGTTGGGCCGGCCGCGACTGGCGTGCTTCCTCCGCGATCATGCCGAGCAGGTAGTTGCGGTAGAACGTCGCCATGGCGACCGCCTCTTGGGCCGCAAAGCCGGTGTCCAGAAACGCGCCAATTGCCGCGTCGTACAGTTTCATGCGATTCGGGCCAGTCGGTGCCTGCTCTGCAAAGAGGCGCGGCGCGTCACGATGGGCTACCAGTACACGACGATATTCCCAGGCGATTTTTTCAAGTCGCACACGAAACGAAAGGCTGGTCGCCGGCAGGACCATTTGAGCGCAGATCGCGTCGGCAACGAGGCCGAGCAACTCATCCTTGTTGCGTACATGCCAATACAGCGCCGGCGACTTGACGCCGAGGCGTTCGGCCAGGCGCCGCGTACTCAGCGCGTCCAGGCCAGCTTCCTGCATGAGCTCAAGCGCCGCATCGACGAGCTGGTCGCGCGCGAGTCCGACGCGGCCGCCCGCGGATGTCGCAGCGGCCGGTGTGCGTTCTTTCGTCTTTTCAGCGGTGCGTGGGGGTGGCTTTCGCATGCTTGAACCTTCAATTTCAGGGTGCTAACTTATCACTGATAAGCTTGCCGTTCCAACCTGTCTGCCGCGCGCTGAAAGGCACTCGGTACCACCTGAAGCGAGACGATCCCATGAGCGACATTTGGACACGCCGGCAAGTCCTGGCTCTTTCCGGCGGCGCATTGCTTGGCGCGGTACTTCCGCCGTTCTCCAGCAACGTGTTCGCTGCGTCGAGCGTTACAAAAGCTGTCGATCCCCAGCGCAAAGTTTCCGCAGGGGCGGCTGGAACGAAGGCTGCCGATCTCTATCGCGAGGCGTTCGTGCTCGATTGCAATACCCTGGCTTCGATCGGAAGCCTGTGCTGCGACGCGGACACGGAGAAGGAGCTCCAGGGGATACGTGACTCCGGCATCACGGCACTGAAGAGCACGCTCGGCGGCGCGAACGGCACGTTTGAGGAAGCCGTCGCCGACATCGCCGCTGCGCAGGCGTTGATCACGCGATTTCCCGACCGGTTCATCAAGGTAACTCACCACGACGACCTGGAACGGGCCAAGCGGGAGAGCAAAGTCGCCGTCATCTTTTCGTTCGAGGCGGCTTCCATGCTGGAGGACAAGATCGAGCGCATTGAGATGTTCCACCAGCTCGATGTTCTGGTCATGCAGTTGACCTATAACCACAAGACACCGTTCGGCTGCGGTTGCCTCGACGGCGATACCGATGGAGTCACCGAGCTGGGTCGCAAGGCGATCGCCAAGATGAATGCGTTGGGCATCGCGCTGGATCTGAGTCATGCGAACGTGCGGACCACCGCCGATGGCATCGCGATGTCGACCAAACCGCCGGTCTTCACGCATGCCGGTTGCCGCAGCGTGTTCGCGCATCCTCGCAACAAGGAGGATCGCGACATGAAGGCACTGGCCAACAAAGGGGGCGTCATGGGCATTTACATGCTGCCGTTCCTGACGGTCGACACCCGGCAGCCCACGCTCGAAGACTATATGCAGCATATGGTGCATGCGCTGGACGTCTGCGGCGAAGATCATGTCGGTATCGGTACCGACACCATGTTCTTCGAAGTCACCGACAGCGATCTGAAGGAAATGAAAAAGGAAGAAGAAGATCGCAAGAAGGCCGGCGTCAGCGCGCCTGGCGAAAATCGCCCGCCTTACATCCCCGACATCAACACGCCGCGCAAACTGGAGCGGGTCGCCGACGCGTTGCTGAAGCACGGCTACAGTGAGCGTGTAACCGAAAAGGTGCTCGGCCTGAACTTCAGTCGCGTGTTCAAGGAAATCTGGACGGCGTGAGTCCGCCGCGCCCGGGAGTAGCATTCGACCTGGAGTCCGGATGTCGTTGTCACGTCCTCGATCGTCTTGCCTGATGGCTCTATCCTTGCGGACATCGGCACAGTCCCAAAGCAGGGCAGAGACATGAAGGGCGACTTGAACCCCGACGCCGCACAGCTACCGGAGGAAACCGCGTCGGACGATTTTATCCGGCACGGCACGCCGGCATTCCGGCAGACCAACCTCGCCCTGTTCGCGGCCGGCTTCGCGACGTTTGGCTTGTTGTATTGCGTGCAGCCGTTGATGCCGGTGTTCAGTCGTGACTACGGGGTCAGCGCGGCGACCAGCGCGCTGTCGCTGTCGCTGACCACCGGCGTGCTGGCATTCGCGATGCTTTTTGCCGGTGCGCTGTCGGATGCATGGGGGCGCAAGTCGGTGATGGTCGCGTCGCTGTTGTCGTCCGCGTTGCTCGTGCTGGTAACGGCGCTGATGCCCAGCTGGTCTGCACTGCTGGCCGTGCGCACGCTGCTCGGGCTGACCCTGAGCGGCCTGCCTGCCGTGGCCATGACGTATCTGAGCGAGGAGATGCATATCGAGTCGATCGGGCTGGGCATGGGTCTGTACATCAGCGGCAGTGCGGTCGGTGGCATGGGTGGGCGACTGATCACCGGTGTGCTGACTGATTTCGTAAGCTGGCGTGTTGGCGTGGCCGCGGTCGGCGTGATCGGCGTACTGGCTGGGCTGATCTTCTGGCGAGCGCTGCCACCGTCGCGGCATTTCACGGCGCAGCCCATCCATTGGCGCACGCTGCTCGGCCGCTTCGTCGGCATGTTTCGCGATCCCGGTTTGCCGTGGCTGTTTGCCGAGGGCTTCCTGCTGCTCGGCGCGTTCGTCACTGTCTACAACTATCTCGGTTACCGCTTGCTAGCACCGCCATACAACCTGAGTCAGGCGGTGGTCGGGCTTATCTTCGGGATCTATCTGGTCGGCACCTTCAGCTCGGCGTGGATGGGTCATCTGGCTGGTCAGCGAGGTCGACGCAAAGTGCTGTGGACGTCGTTCGTTCTGATGCTGATTGGTGTGCTGCTGACGATGACGAGGCCGTTGCTGCTGATCATGCTTGGCATCGTGGCGATCACGTTCGGCTTCTTCGGCGGTCACTCCATCGTCAGCAGCTGGGTGGGCCGGCGTGCCGGTGCGGCGAAAGCGCAGGCGTCGTCGATGTATCTGTTTTCCTACTACATGGGTTCGAGCATCGCCGGTGCCAGTGGCGGCCTGTTCTATACCGCACACGGCTGGAACGGGGTGGCCGTGTTTGTGAGTGCGCTGGTGCTGGCGGGATTGCTGGTGGCG
>JBAPPP010000459.1:0-3375 GCA_049280175.1 Rhodanobacter sp. | reverse complement strand
ACAGCAGCCAGTGCATCACGACGCTGGGCCGCCGGATGCTGGAACTAGGCGCAACGCCGCGCCTGGGCGCCGCCGCGTTGCGCGCACCGCCCGAACTGCGTGCATTGATCGCCGACTTGCTGGCGTTGATGGAAGCGCGCTCGCCGCTGCGAGGTGAACAGGCACGCAGCGATGATTTCCGCGCGCGCGTGACCGCCCTGCATGCCTGGCGCGACCGTTCCAGCAGCGGCGCACGCGGTGGCGCGGACGCTGGCGCACTGGCAGCAGTCGAACAGGCGAGCAAGGGCTGGCGCCGACGTCTGGACGTCCGTAGCGCAGCGAGTGGCGTGCCGGATAGCCACGCCGTGGGTGACCTGCTGTTGCATGCATTTCCCGATCGCATCGCGCGTCGCGATGACAACCAGCCGCTGCGCTACACGCTGGCAAACGGTCGCGGTGCGCGCCTGCACGAGAACACCGCGCTGCTCGGCGAGCCATGGCTGGTCGCGCTGGACGTGCGCTTCGAAGCGCGCGACAGCTTGATCCTCGCTGCTGCGCCAGTGGATTTTCGTGTGCTGGAACGTGATTACCCGCAACAGTTCGTGCGTGAGCGCACGCTGCGCTGGAACGATGATCGCAATGCGGTGGAGGCATTCGACGAGCAGCGTTTCGGCGCGATCGTGCTGGAGCGACGCAGCGTGCCAGTGAAAGCCGAGGATGCCTTGCCCGCGTTACTCGCCGCCGTGCGCGCCAAGGGCATCGATGCGTTGCCATGGAGCGAGCAAGCGCGACGTCTGCGCGCCCGCATGCAGGCATTGCGTGAGTGGATGCCGGAACAGGCGTTGCCCGACGTCTCCGACGCGCGACTGCTCGCCACGCTCGATGAATGGCTCGCGCCGCATTTGAATGGCAAGCGTCGACTCGATGCGCTGAGCGCGGAGGAACTGTTGCAGGCGCTCGGCGGCCTATTCGATTACGAGCAGCGACGGCTGCTGGACGCGCAAGCACCGGACAGCCTCACCGTACCCAGCGGGCAGAGCCGTCGACTGGAATACACGCCCGATGGACCACCCGTACTGGCGGTGAAGTTGCAGGAGCTATTCGGTCTCATCGACACACCGAGGGTGGGTGCCGGCCGCATCCCGGTGACCTTGCATCTGCTGTCGCCAGCAGGTCGACCGATCCAGGTCACGCAGGATTTGAAGGGCTTCTGGGAGCGCACATATCCGGAAGTGAAGAAGGAACTCAAAGGCCGCTATCCGCGCCACCCATGGCCGGACGATCCGTGGACCGCTACCCCTACGCATCGTGCGAAGCCACGCGGCTGACTTCACAGCGCCCTGTTGGCGCCACGAGAATGCAGCAACATGAGCATCACGCTGACCGACGAGAGTTCACGATGAAGCTGGCCGACCCCATGAAGATCGAACCCATCATCCTGCGCGGCAGCGTGGTGCGGCTCGAACCGTTGACGCTCGATCATCTCGATGCACTGGTGCGTGTGGGTCTGGAGCCCGAGTTGTGGCGCTGGATACCCAACAAAGTGCATACGGCTGAAGACATGCGGACCTATGTACAGACGGCGCTCGATGAACAGCGGCGCGGCGTTTCGCTGCCGTTTGTCATCATCGATCAAGCCAGCAACCAGGTGATCGGCTGTACGCGTTACGCCAATATCGAGACCAGTCACCGACGGCTGGAGATTGGTTGGACCTGGCTGACGCCAAGCCAGCAACGAAGTGGTGCGAATACCGAAGCAAAGTTGTTGTTGCTGACGCATGCCTTCGACGTGCTCGGAGCGAATCGCGTCGAGCTCAAGACCGATTCGCTAAACGAAAAGTCGCGCACGGCGATCGCGCGAATCGGCGCGAGGGAAGAGGGCATTTTCCGCAACCACATGATCATCCCTGAAACAGGGCGAGTGCGGCACACCGTCTATTTTTCGATCATCGATTCCGAATGGCCGGCGATCAAGGCCAGTCTGACGGCACGCTTGCGCCGTGCTACACCTGTGCCTTGAAGGTCTTTCCCAGCCGCGAGCCGCGGCCGAAGTAGTGGCGGAACACGTAAAACAGCGGACGGTAGTGGCATGGATCGATGTGCGAAGTGTCCGGCACCACAATGTCGGCGTGCGCATGCACCCTGCACACTTCGAGTTCCAGCGTGACGTAGCCATCCGCATTACCGCGCCACGCATCCAGCGTACGTGGCGTGGCATCGCACAGGCGCGCTTCGAGTTGTAGTGGTGCTTCGGCGATGCGTGGTGCGCTCACATCCAGCGAAGGCAGGGCATGCCAGCCTGCTAGCGAGAATTTGTCCGGCTCGTGGCGATATCCGTTCGCCTGTTTCCATGCCGGCACGGGATCGCGGCCGCTGGTTGGAGCCAATCGCTCTACCGACTCGTGCATCGCCTCGTCGGCGAGGTTCAGCACGCATTCGCGCTCGCGCAGCAAATTGGCCAGGCCCTGGCCACCGCCGGTAAGGCCGATCACCACGCGATCGGCCAAAGCCCATGCTGACGACATCGGCGTGATGTTGGCCGAGCCGTCCAGATTGCGCGTGGTGATCAGCACGACAGGGGTGCCGAAGTACAGGATTGACGGCTGAATCAGCAAAGTGTCGGGAGCACGGTAAATATCCATACCGCCAGTGTCGCGAGCTGGGGCGGCGGATGGTTCGCCGCGGAACGAAGTGTCTCGGCCACGGCCCGGACTAGACTACGCGCATGACCGAAACTACGTCGCTCAACCGCTATCAACTGGCTGAACTCGGCGCCTTGCTGGCTGAGCCCGCACGTGCGGCAATGCTGTTGATGCTGATGGACGGTAGCGCGCGCCCTGCTGGTGAGCTTGCGCAAGCAGCCGGTGTGGGGGCAGCCACGGCTAGCGCGCACCTGAAACGTCTGCTGGATGGTGGCTTGCTCGGCGTACATGTACAGGGTCGCCATCGCTATTACCGGCTCGCCGACGACGAGGTGGCGGCGTGGCTGGAGTCGATGGCGTTGCCGCGTGCACCGAGTCCGTTGCGAGCGGTTACGGCCGATCCCGCACTGTGCCGTGCACGCACCTGCTATCGCCACCTGGCGGGTCAGCTTGGTGTTGCGATTTGCGAGGCGTGGTTGGAGCGCGGCTGGCTGCAATCGAAGAGCGACGGCTTGTGTCTGCTGCCGACAGCGGTGGACGCGCTGATGCAGGCCGGCTGGCAGTCGTCACCGACGGAACGCCTGCTGCGCCTGCGCGGCCGCGGTTGCCTGGACTGGACCGAACGTCGCCTGCACGTAGGCGGCCCGCTGGGCGTGGCGCTTACCGATGCCATGCTGGACGCCGGTTGGTTACGCCGTGCCAGCCGCAGCCGTGCGCTGCTGCCCAGCGCGGACGGCTTGCGTCGTTTTGCGGA
>JBAPPP010000458.1:0-2088 GCA_049280175.1 Rhodanobacter sp. | reverse complement strand
GGCGTCAGTGTCTACGGTACGGATGAAGGATTCCACGGGAATGCCAAGCCGGGGAGTGCGTTTTCCGCCGACGCATCCTGGGAGTACAGCGCGACGCGGAACTGGGTACTGGCCTTCGACCTGACCTACAGCCACGACCGCAATACTTCCGTGACCGGAGTCGACAGGCTGGATTCCAACGGCCTGCCATATCCGTCGAGCGTGCGGCTGAACTCCGGCTCCAGCATAGCGTTCGGCTTCGCGCCGGCGATCGAATACAACTGGAATTCCAACGTAGGCGTACTTTTCGGCACCCGCGTGATTGTGGGTGGCCGCAACACGGTAACCACGGTCACTCCGGCCGTGGCACTCAACGTCGTTTACTGAGAACGGTGATCAACATGCTTACACCTATCAGGACTTGTCTCCTCGTGTGCTGCCTGATGGTTGCCTTGCAACCACGCCAGGGATTCGCGCGGCCGAACCCGGACACAACGAATACAACAGCTCAACGCACTTCCGCGCAGCGCGACGGCCAGCACGATTTCGACTTCCATACAGGCACCTGGAAAACGCACGTCTCGCGTCTCGTGCATCCCTTGACGGGGTCTACTACGTGGGCTACATACGAAGGCACGACCGTTGTGCGCAAAGTGTGGAATGGCCGTGCCAATCTGGTGGAGCTCGAGGTCGATGGCAGTGCAGGGCACCTCGAACTTCTGTCCCTGCGTCTATACGATCCCCCATCGCGCCAGTGGAGTCTCAACGTAGCCAGCAGCAGCGGTGGTACGCTCGGCGTACCCACGATCGGCGAGTTCAAAAACGGACGCGGTGAGTTTTTCGATCAGGAAACACTCAATGGCCGGGCCATCCTGGTCCGGTTTGTGATTTCGGACATCACCCCGAATTCGTGTCATTTTGAACAGGCATTCTCGGACGACGGGGGCAAGACCTGGGAAGTAAACTGGTTAGCCACAGATACTCGTGTTCCATAGGAGGTTTTCCTGATGAAGCTCAACAGTCTGTTTGTCGTTGCCGTTGTTCTCGCCGCCGGAGCCAGCGTGCCGGTGAAAGCCGCCTCTGAGATACCGGCATATATCACGGCGGCAGTCGCCGATCCCGGGCGGCCACCCGAAGACAAGGCGCAGGACGTAAACCGCAAGCCAGCCGAAGTACTGGCTTTCGCCGGCATCAAGCCGGGCGACAAGGTCGTCGACCTGATGCCGGGGTCCGGATACTACACACGCATCTTCAGCAAGATCGTTGGCCCCAAGGGCGTGGTGTATGCACTTCAGCCCACCGAGATCGACAAGGTTGCGCCCAAGCGGCTGCAAACTCTGAGAGCCTTTGCAGACACGCAGGCTTATGCGAACGTGGTGGTGCTGGTTCAACCGATAGCAGCCATCGCCATTCCCGAGCATGTCGACATGGTATGGACGTCCCAGAACTACCATGACATGCACAACCCGCTGCTGGGCTCGCCGAACATGGCGAACCTCAACAAATCCATTTTCAACGCCTTGAAGCCGGGCGGCATCTTCCTGGTGCTGGACCATGCGGCCGCCGCGGGAAGCGGCGTCGCTGACACCAACACGCTGCATCGCATCGATCCCGCCGTGGCAAAGACCGAAGTCACCGCCGCCGGCTTTGAATTCGTCGGTGACAGCGACATCCTGCGCAACCCGGATGACAATCACTCGCTGCCGATTTTCGATAAGTTGATAAAAGGCAAAACCGATAAATTCATCGAGAAGTTCCGCAAGCCGATGCAATAGGGTGGATCGGTTGAGATCGCCATCGATGCGACCTCAATCGATCGGTGCCACGGCGTGATCATGCATACACGTGCCCCACGGTATGCATGGCCGCCAGAGTAGTCCGGCTGCCCAAGCAGCCTGAATGCGCGTATCCGCTCAGTTCGGGAGAGCCGACATGGTCAGCAAGAACACGATTTGTCTCTGGTACGACGGCACCGCGACGGACGCTGCAACGTTCTACGCTGAAACGTTTCCTGATAGCGCGGTGAAAGCTGTCCATCGCGCGCCCGGTGACTATCCCGCAGGCAAGCAGGGCGATGTCTTGACAGTCGAGTTCACCGTAATGGGCATC
>JBAPPP010000457.1:0-2054 GCA_049280175.1 Rhodanobacter sp. | reverse complement strand
AGGTCGCACTGCGCGCCGCGTTCGCCACCGCCACCGCCGGCAAGCAGGTCGCCGTGCTGGTGCCAACCACCCTGCTGGCCCAGCAGCATTACCGCAACTTCGCCGATCGCTTCGCCGACTGGCCGGTACGCGTGGACGTGCTGTCGCGCTTCAAGTCGACCAAGGAAGTGAACGACGCGCTGAAGCGTCTTGCGGACGGCCAGATCGATGTGATCGTGGGCACCCACAAGCTGCTGCAGCCGGACATCAAGTTCAAGAATCTCGGCCTGGTCATCGTCGACGAAGAGCAGCGCTTTGGCGTGCGTCAAAAAGAACAGCTGAAAAAACTTCGCGCCGAAGTCGACCTGCTGACAATGACCGCCACGCCGATTCCGCGCACGCTGAACATGGCGATGGCCGGCTTGCGCGACCTCTCGCTGATCGCCACGCCACCGGCGCATCGTTCGGCCGTGCGCACGTTTATTTCGGTGTGGGATCCGGCAACGATTCGCGAGGCGCTGCAACGCGAGCTGTC
Organism: Rhodanobacter sp.; assembly: GCA_049280175.1. Taxonomy (GTDB): domain Bacteria; phylum Pseudomonadota; class Gammaproteobacteria; order Xanthomonadales; family Rhodanobacteraceae; genus Rhodanobacter. The sequence goes on along the minus strand of JBAPPP010000457.1, from coordinate 1,540 downwards.
GCGCGGCGGCCAGGTGTACTTCCTGCACAACGAAGTCGAGAGCATCGAGCGCACCGTGCGCGAGCTCGAGGAACTGGTGCCCGAGGCGCGCATCCGCATCGCCCACGGCCAGATGCCGGAACGCGAGCTCGAAGGCGTGATGGCGGATTTCCATCGTCAACGCTTCAACGTGCTGGTGTGCACCACCATCATCGAAACCGGCATCGATATCCCCACCGCCAACACCATCATCATCGACCGCGCCGACCGTTTCGGGCTGGCCCAGCTGCATCAGCTGCGCGGCCGCGTCGGTCGCTCGCATCACCGCGCCTACGCGTACCTGGTGGTGCCCGACCGCAAGTCGATCACGGCGGATGCGCAGAAGCGTCTGGAAGCGCTCGCGTCGCTGGAAGAACTCGGTGCAGGCTTCACGCTCGCCACGCACGATCTGGAAATCCGCGGTGCCGGCGAACTGCTGGGCGACGAACAATCCGGCCAGATTCAGGAAATCGGCTTCGGCCTCTACACCGAACTGCTCGACCGTGCCGTGCGCGCACTGAAGTCAGGCAAGGTGCCAGACTTCGACCTCAGCAGCGAACACGAGACCGAAGTCGAACTGCATATGCCGGTGCTGATTCCGGACGATTACCTGCCCGACGTCCACGCCCGTCTGACCCTGTACAAGCGCATCGCCAGTGCACGCAGCGAGGAAGACCTGCGCGACCTGCAGGTGGAGATGATCGACCGCTTCGGGCTGCTGCCCGCGCCGACCAAACAGCTGTTTTCCGTCGCCAGCCTGAAGCTGATGGCCACCCCGCTGGGTATCCGCAAGCTCGACTTCGGCGCGAACGGCGGCCGCATCGTGTTCCGCGAAAAGCCCGACGTCGATCCGATGACCATCATCAAGCTGATCCAGCGCCTGCCGCGCGTCTACAAACTGGACGGCCAGGACAAGCTGAAAATCACCTTGGACCTGCCCGGCGCCACCGAACGCCTGCGTAGCGCACAGGAAGTACTGGTACTGCTGGGTGCGCGGCGGCCGGGCTGAACGATGCCCGGTACCCTCGACCTATCCCCCTGATGTTTCCCCGCGCGTGCCAGGCGCGCGCGCAACGACCGTGTCTGACCCTGCTGGACCAGGCACGCCCTCCCCGTAGTAGAGTGGTGTCGCCGCTTCGTCCAGGCGCACACGGGGGTGCGCGCCAATCGACACGGGCGTTGGGCAAACCACTCAGGGGGATAATCTATGAACGACGTGAACCCGGATGACGGCCGCCGCCTGGAAATTGCACAACGCAACCAGCGACGCACACTCAACGAACGCGACTACAAGTTGATGATGACGATGTTCGGCATTCTCGCCTACTCGGCATTCGCCAACCTGGTTGGCAGCGCATTGCAGATGTACGCCATCAGCAGGCTGCTGCCAACCACCGTCTGCACTTTGGTCATTGGCGTCATGTATGCCGTGGCTGCCCACCAGGTCTGGGTCAAGAAATATGCGGCATCGTGGCTTATCGCGCTGCCTGCCATCCTGACCATCGTCCTCCTGGGACTTACC
>JBAPPP010000456.1:0-7005 GCA_049280175.1 Rhodanobacter sp. | reverse complement strand
ACGTCGGCGCACGCGCAGTTATCGGAAGAGGCGCAGGAGATACTGCGCGATCTTGGCACCATCGCCGGATCGTCCTTTGATTTCGGCAGTGAGACGGAAGACGAGGATGCCTTGATCGAAGTGCAGGAGTTCGTGCGGGTCGGCGCCATGCTGTTGCACACCGAATGCACCGCGCACGGGAAGCCCGCCAGCGGCAGCCTGCATTGATTCCGACGGCACCGGCGTTGGCGGCGTTGGCGATCACGCGCGAGGAATTCGCTCGGCGCCGCCGGCAACTGATGCAGATGGCGGGCGAGGACGCGGTGCTGCTGGTTGCCGCGGCGACCGAGCGCATGCGCAATGCCGATGCGGCATGGCCTTACCGGCAGGATTCGGACTTCCACTATCTGGGCGGGTTTCCCGAGCCCAACGCGGTGCTGGCGCTGCTGCCTGGCCGTCGGCATGGCGAGGTGGTGTTGTTCTGTCGCGAACGCGATCCCGCGCGTGAACGCTGGCATGGCCAGTCGATCGGCACCGAGCGCGCGGTGGCCGAGTACGGCATGGACGACGCCTTTCCGATCGAGGACATCGACGACATCCTGCCCGGGATGATCGAAGGCCGCGGTCGCGTTTACTGCCACTTCGGCCGCGAACCGGAGTTCGATGCGCAACTGCTTGGCTGGATGCGCCGCTTGCGTCAGCTGCGTGGTGGTGGCGTGGTACCGAAGGAATTCGTCGCGCTTGGACATCTGCTGCACGACCTGCGGCTATACAAGTCACGCGCCGAGCTGAAGCTGATGCGCGCGTCAGCGGCGATCGCGGTCGAAGCGCACCTGGCGGCGCTGCAGGTGGCCTTGCCGGGACGCCACGAATACGAAGTCGAAGCGGAGCTGCTGCGGGTGATCCGTGGCCGCGGCGCGGTGCCGGCATTTCCGCCGATCATCGCCGGTGGCGCGAACGCCTGCGTGATGCACTACCAGGCCAACCGCGCGCCGCTCAACGCGGGCGACCTGCTGCTCATCGATGCCGGCGCAGAACTTGATTGCTATGCATCCGACATCAGCCGCACGTTTCCACTCAGCGGTCGCTACAGTCGTGAGCAGCGCGCGCTATACGAGGTCGTGCTGGCCGCGCAGCTGGCGGCGATCGACGAGGTGCGCCCCGGCCAACCGTTCAACGCTGCGCACGTGGCGGCCGTACGGGTGCTCGCCGAAGGTCTATGCCAGCTCGGCCTGCTCAAGGGCGATGCCGATGCGGCGATTGCCGATGGCAGCTATCAGCGTTTCTTTCCGGCCAAGACCGGGCATTGGCTGGGATTGGACGTGCACGATGTCGGCGACTATCGCCTCGACGGCGAATCGCGCCTGCTGGAGCCAGACATGGTGCTGACGGTGGAACCGGGCCTGTATGTGGCGCCGGACGATCGAACCGTCGCGGAGCGCTGGCGCGGCATCGGCATTCGCATCGAGGATGACGTGGCGGTGACTCGCGATGGCAATGAGGTACTCACCGCCGCGGTACCCCGGGAAGCCGACGAGATCGAAGCGCTGCTGGCCGCACGGTAGTTCCCTTGGGTCAGCTCAATTCATCCGGCAGCTGTGAGTCAGCGCGACGGAGATTCGCCACGTCGGTGGCGCGCACCTCGTACCACATCGCATTCAGGATGGCGAAGGCGCAGGCCAGACCCAGTCCCAGAATCCATGAGAAATACCACATGCCGGCTTACCTCGTGTTTGTGTAGATGCAGTTGCAAGAGAATCCAGAAGCGCCATTCAATACCCGCTGTGCGCCTTGCGTATCTGTTCCAGCGTGACGCGTCCGCGCATCACCCGGTAGACCCAGCTGGTGTACAGGATGATGATCGGCAGCAGCACAACGGCGACCCCCAGCATCAACTGCAGCGTGCCGCGACTTGAGGAAGCGTCCCAGACGGTGAGGCTGGAACGGGGATCGAGGCTGGACGGCAACAGGAAAGGAAACAACGCGAAACCGGCCGACGCGATCGTGCTGCCTACCATCAGGCTGCTGGCGATAAAGGCGGCGACGTTGCGTCGGCTGATCAACAGTTGCACGCCGACCGCGGAAACCAGTGCCAGCAGCGGTGCGACCCAGAACCACGGGTATTGCATGTAGCTGGCAAACCAGCTGCCGCCCTGGGCCACCTGCTTGTACAACGGATTGGAAACACCATCGGTCACCACCGGACCGGCCACCGCGTAGCCGGAAATGCCATAGGCAACCCAGACACCCGCCAGCACATAAAGCACCGCATAAATCAGCGTCATCCAGCGGGCGATTTTTACCGCCCGCACGGCAATCGTGAGATCGGACTTCAGTGCGGCCCAGCAGGCGCCGTGCGCCAGCAACATGCTCAGCGACACCAGCCCGGTCAGCAGCGCAAACGGATGCAGCAGTTCGAAGAAGCCGCCGTGCCAACTCATGCGCAGGTCATCGTCAAACTGAAACGGCACGCCGAGGAACAGGTTGCCGAACGCAACGCCGGACACCAGCATCACCACGAGCCCGGACCCGGTGAGCACCCAGTCCCACAACGAAGCCCAGCGCGGGTCATGGATCTTGCCACGGAAATTGAAACCGACCGGGCGCAGGATGAAGGCGAGCAGCACCAGCGCGATCGCAAAATACATGCCGGAAAAAGACACCGCATAGAGCATCGGCCATGCCGCGAACGTCGCACCGCCGGCAAGGATGAACCACACCTGGTTGCCCTCCCAGGTGGGCTCGATACCTTCCAGCAGTACCAGGCGTTCCTCGTTGTCGCGACCCAGAACCTTGAGCAGGCCGGCGACTCCGAAATCGAAGCCGTCCATGATGGCAAAACCGATCAGTAGGGTGCCGAGCAGGGCCCACCAGATCACCCGCAGCGTGGTGTAATCAAGCATGGTGAGATCCTCAATGACCGGCGGTGGTGGATGGGTCGATGGACGGCCAAATGCCAAGGCCATCCGGTCCCTTGCGGGTGAACTTGAGCATCAGAGTCACGTCGACGATGGCCAGTGCGGTGTAAAACAACATGAAGCCGCCGAGCGAAGTCAGCACCTGACCGGCACTTAGTGACGACACACCCAGTGCGGTGGGCAAGACACCTTCGATCGCCCATGGCTGGCGACCGTATTCGGCGACGATCCAACCCAGTTCGATCGCCAGCCATGGCAGCGGCAGGCTCCATAGCGCGAGTCGCAGATACCAGCGCTGGCTGTCCAGCTGGCGCTTGCTGGCCTTCCAGAACGACAGCGCGAACAGTGCGATGAAGTAGAGCCCGCATCCGACCATGATGCGGAACGCCCAGAACAGCACCGGCACATTCGGGATGGTGCTGTCGGCTGCTTTCTGGATATCCGCGGGCGTCGCCTTGCGTGGATCGTCGACATAGCGTTTGAGCAGCAGTGCGTAGCCCAGGTCGGCATCATGCGCCGCGAGTGTCGCCTTGGCCTGCGCGTTGTCCTTGTCCTGACGTAGCACGAGCATGGCGTCGTAAGCCTGCACACCGTTGACGATGCGCCCTTTGGCGACACCCACCAGTTCGTCGATGCCGGGTATCACCTCGTCAATTGAGTGGGTGCCAATCACCCCCATGACCCAGGGAATCTTGATGGCACCGATGGTTGTCCGTTGCGTCACGTCGGGAATGCCGACCAGAGTGAACGACGCCGGCGCGGGCTCGGTATGCCACATCGCTTCGATCGAAGCCATTTTCATCTTCTGGTTCAGTGAGACGCTGTAGCCCGACGCATCCCCTAGCACGACCACCGATAGCGCCGCCGCCAATCCGAAACTCGCCGCCACCGTCATCGAGCGTTTCGCGAAATCGACGTTGCGCCCCCGTAACAGGTACCAGGCACTGATCGACAGCACGAACATCGAGCCCATCACGTAGCCGGCGCTCACCGTGTGCACGAACTTGTCCTGCGCGACCGGGTTGAAGAGCACGTCGGAGAACGAGGTCACTTCCATGCGCATGGTCTGCGGATTGAACGCGGCGCCGACCGGATGCTGCATCCATGCATTCGCGATCAGGATCCACAGCGCCGACAGACTGGTGGCCAGCGCGAGAAACCATGTCACCAGCAGATGTTTGACCCGGGAGATGCGATCCCAGCCCATGAAAAACACACCGACCAGCGTGGCTTCGAGAAAGAACGCCATCATGCCTTCGATGGCCAGCGGCGCGCCGAAGATGTCACCGACGTAATGCGAGTAGTACGCCCAGTTCATGCCGAATTGGAACTCCATCGTTACGCCGGTGGCTACGCCCATCGCGAAGTTGATGCCGAACAGCACGCCCCAGAACTGCACCATGCGCTTCCAGACTTCGCGTCCGGTCATCACGTAGACGCTTTCCATGATCGCCAGGATCCACACGAGCCCCAGCGTCAGTGGCACGAACAGGAAGTGGTAAAGCGCGGTCAGCGCAAATTGCAGGCGTGACAGCGTGACGACATCGGTATCGATGATCATGGGTGACCTGCAGGTGGCGTTTGGGATGTGGGTGCCAGCAGATGGGCGATCGCCTGCGGGCTGGTGTCGGGTTTCGGCTGTGGCGCGAACAGCACCCACCAGATCAGCATCAGCAGCACGATCTTGAGGGCGATGACGCCGAATAATTCAAGCGTCAACCGGCGTAGCGGCCGGCGCGGCGTGCTGACGTTTTCCGTCGAAGGGTGGGTAACCGCGGAGCTGGACATGTGGCGAATCCGTGCGGTAGCTATCCATGAGCATACGCCGCTCAGCGCCATGTTGTTATGCAGGGAATGTCGCACGTGACCGATCGCCGCAGCGACGCTGCGGCGAAGGGGTCTTTCTCTGGCGACGCAGCAGGTCGACGGCTGCTGCTATAGCTCAGCCCGGCCCGAACGCGTCCCGCGTAAGGTTCTCTGGTTCGCCGTCGGTGCAGACCACGTCATCCTCGATGCGGATGCCGCCGTACTGGCGGAAGTGGTCGACCTTGGCCCAGTCAATTTCGCTGGCCTGCGGCTTTGCCCGCAATTCGTCCAGCAGCATGTCAATGAAGTACAGGCCCGGCTCGATCGTCACCACCATGCCCGGCTCCAGCACGCGGGTCATGCGCAGATAGGGATGTCCGGCTGGACGCGCGATGCTGCCGCCGCGTTCGCTCTGCTGGAAGCCGGCCACGTCGTGCACCTGCAGACCAATGGGATGGCCAAGGCCGTGTGGAAAGAACGCGGACGTGACGCCTGACTCCACCGCGCTCTCTGCACTCATGCGTATCAGGCCATGTTCGCGCAACACATCGGCAATGACGTGATGGGCGTGGATATGCAGTTCCGGATAACTCTGCCCCGCGCGCACCCGGGTAACAAAGCCTTGCTGCGCGGCATCCATGCTGTTGATCAAGGCTTGAAATTCACCATGACCGACAGCGGCGTAAGTGCGGGTGATGTCGCTGGCATAACCACACGCACTGGCGCCGGCATCGATCAAAAACGAAAGGCTTTGTGCGGGTGCGACGCGATCGAAGTTGGTGTAGTGCAGCACCGCGCCATGTTCGTTGAGGCCGACGATGCTGGCATACGGCAGTTCGGCATCGATCTGGCGTGCGGTATCGAGATAGGCCATGTGAATGCCGAATTCGCTTTCGCCCGCACGGAACGCCTGCGCTGCAACACGGTGCGCCTGGGCGCCGACGCGGCTCGCTGCACGCATCAGCTGCAGTTCGTAAGGTGTCTTGTAACTGCGATGCCAATGCAGGTAATCGAGCACCGCGGTCGGATTGTTGGCCTCGACACCATCCAGCGTGGGGCAGGTGGCGGCGATCACCGCGCGCTTGCCGGCCGGGAGTTGCGCCACGGCGTCGGCTGCGCTGCGCACGATCACGATGTCGAAGTGGTCGACCCAGTAGCCATGCGGCGCCTCTGGCACAACGTGCCAGTAGTCGCTCGGCTGCACGAAAATCAGCTTCGGCTTGCTGCCTGGTGTGTAGGCGATCCAGCTGCCCGGTGCATCGGTCAACGGCAGCCAGTGCTTGAAGTGCGGACTGACTACAAACGGGTAGTCCTGATCATCCAGGAACTTGCGCAGCGGCGTGCCAGCTGCAATCAGCAGGTGGTCGAAACTGCCGAGTTCAAGCGCGGCGTCCGCACGCCTGAGCAGAGTGGAAAAGTGCTGCGGGTAGAGCGAAGCGAGTGAATCGTGCATGGGGATTCCTGCGGGGAGCGGGGTGCCGGATGGCAGCACACGCTGTAGTGGCTGGGGCAGGCTCTGTGGGCGCTCCCACAGAAAAACAGCTTTCGCGCACCTAGCCTGCCCCGGACTCGATCCGGGGGTGCCGGAGATTATGGACAGGCGCTCAGGCCTGCGCCAGCCAGCTGTCGAGCCGGGCGGCGTCGGCATCGGTGATCGCCACGATCCGGTAACCGGCCCAGATTTGCCCGGGACTGGCAGCGGGCTCGTGCCACTGCTCCTGGATGCCCACCTCGATCGGTTGCGACTGGGTCAACAAACGGCCCGACGCCGGCAGCGGCAGGCTCACCTGGTAGAGCGCTTCGCTGCGCGGCTTGCTCGCGCTGATCAACAGCATGCCGGTGCTGGAAAGGTTGCCCAGATGCCCCATCGGCTGACCGCTGATTACATCGGTCACGACTGCGGCGAACGTGGCGCGCTTGCGCTCGGCGCGACGCTGGTTGCTGGCGTTGTCGGGTGGGTTCATCGGCGATCGGATTCCTGTGGGGTGGCACGCTGTGCACCAGCGGGCTGGCGCAGGCTGCCGGTCAGGCTGCGCCAGGCGCGATCGAGCAGGCTCTCACGCTGCGTTGGCATTTCACATACCCTGCCGCTGGCTATTTCCTGGGCAAGTTGCATCAGATTCATTTCCTCGCCGCGCTGGCCGCGTCGGCTGACCAGCAGGCAGCGGCCGGACATTGGCGAGTACCAGGCCAGCTTTCGCTGTACGAGCTGCCCCGTGGTCGGATCGACAAATTCGAACCAGCTGCCAAACGGCAACTCGCGCAAGTGCTGCTCGATCCGTCGCGCGCGCGGGCTGGGAAC
>JBAPPP010000455.1:0-3053 GCA_049280175.1 Rhodanobacter sp. | reverse complement strand
GCCGACCACAGTGCCGGGCGCAGATTGACATCGAAGCTGACCAGCGCGCCGGCGTCGCGCGCGCGCTGCATGCCGTCGCGGGTGGTCGCGGCCAACTCCGGATCGGTCATGCTGTTGGAGCAGACATGGAACACCGCTACATCGCGAAATGTGCTCGCGCGAAAGTGCGTGGGCCGGAACAACAGATCGGCCGTGGATGACCGATAGAAACTGAAGCTGCGTTCGCCGCACGCATCCAGCGTGACAAACGCGAGCGCGGTATTTGCCGCATCGGTACGGGCGATGTCATCGGTGCCGACGCCGGCATGCTTGAGGCTGTCCAGCAAAAAGTCACCGAATGCATCGCTCGCCAGCATGCCGGCGAAGCGTGCCGCGCCGCCGAGTCGCGCCACCGCTACCGCCACGTTGGCCGGGGCGCCGCCGGCAAACGGTACGAAGTGCTGCCCAAAGCCGCGGCCATCGTTGCCTTCGGCGTGAAAGTCGATCAGTGCCTCGCCAAAACAGAGAATCGGTTGCATCGTCATGATCGTGGTTTCTTAGAGTGAACAATGAGGCGCCGCGGCGGCATCGCTTTTGAAGCTGACTTACCCGGTGACACGCACCCTGGAGCCGCGGACGCCGTAGAAAAGGATGTACAGGTAGCACAGCAATGGCAGGAAGAACGCGTGTTGCAGACCGATGTGATCGGCGAATACGCCCTGCAGCTTAGGGATCAGTGCGCCGCCCACGATCGCCATGATCAGCAGGCTGGACGCCTTGCTGGTCATCGGCCCAAGATGCTCGATGCCCAGTGCGAAGATCGTCGGGAACATGATCGAGTTGAACAGTCCGATCGCGATAATGCTGTATACCGCAACATCGCCGCTGGTGAGCATTGTGGTGAGTACCAGCAGTGCATTGATTGCTGCAAACGTGGCCAGTAACTTGCGTGGCGAGATTCTTGCCATTAGCCACGAACCAATGAAGCGGCCGACCATGGCGCCTCCCCAATAGAAAGAGACGTAATGGGCGGCCTGTTGTTCACTCATGTTGCCGATTTCCGGCATCGACAGGTAATTGACCATGAAGCTGCCGATCGACACCTCGGCCCCAACATAGAAAAAGATGCCGAGCACACCGAACAGCACATGCGGATGACGCAGTACCTCCATGAAGCTGTGATTGCCGTGATCGGCTTTCCCGGTGGTTTCGCTCAGGGAGGGCAGGCGGAACAGCCAGACAAAGATCGCCAGCAGGAACAGAACGACGGCCAAGCCGATATAGGGGAATTGCACCGCATGTGCTTGCTGGGTTTGGTAGACCAGCTGTTCGGCTGGAGCAAGCTTTGCCAGATCGGTCGGGCTCTTGACCACGTTGGAGAGGATCAACAGGCCGCCGAACAACGGCGCCAAAGTGGTGCCGAGCGAGTTCAGCGCTTGCGCCAGTGTCAATCGACTGGAGCTGGTTTTCTCTGGACCCAGTAACGCCACATACGGGTTGGCTGCGACCTGCAGCACGGTGATGCCGGTGGCCAGCACGAACAGCGCACCGAGGAATGCGGTGTATGAATGTAGGCCGGCAGCGGGCCAGAAGCCTAGAGCACCAAACGCGGCAATCGCCAGACCAATGACGATGCTCTTTTTGTAGCCCAGTACGGCGACCAGTCGCCCAGATGGCAGCCCCATTAAAAAGTACGCGCCGAAGAAGGTGAACTGCACCAGCATCGCCTGAGCGTAGTTGAGCTGAAACGTCGATTTCAGATGCGGAATCAGGATGTCGTTGAGACAGGTCAGAAAGCCCCACATGAAAAAAATCGTGGTAAGCACACCCATCGCCATCGGGTAGTCGGTATATCGCTCGCGGCCCGTAGCGGCAGTCGGTGTGACACGCGACGGGGGTGGGCTAATAGCTGAGGTCATGCGGTTTTCCCCTGGAACGGATCAGGCGGTGGGTGGCGCGCAGCTGCTTTCACGTACCACCAGCTGCACCGGTGCGATGGTCTGTCGGCTATCGGCCTGAGGTTCCTGCAGTCGCTGCAGAATCAGTTGTGCGGCCTGCTGGCCGCGCTCGAGTGGTGCGGTCGACAAGGTAGTGAGCGGTGGCATCCCCAGCGCGGCTTCGGCGATGTCATCGAAGCCGGTCAACGCGAAATCCTGGCCCGGGCGCAACCCACGCTGGTTGAGGCCGAGCATCAACCCCAGCGCAACCGCATCGTTGTAGCAGACCGCCGCCGTAGGCGTGGGCGTGTCGGCGAACAAGGCGCTGGTTTGATGGGCGGCTTCAAGTCGGGTCGGCGCACATTCGATTCGCCAGTGCGGTTCGATCGGCAGCCTGGCCGCCTGCATCGCCTGCACATAGCCGGCGTGGCGCTGACTGCATGAACTTGAGTCGCGATGGCCGCCGAAAAACGCGATGCGTTGATGGCCACGGGCAATCAGGTGCTCGGTGGCCAGGCGGGCGCCGTGCTCGTTGTCCAGCATCAGCTGGTCCCAATGCGCAAACTCCGGGAGCGTGCCGCCCAACTCACGATTGAACAGCAGCAACGGTGAGCGTGCACCGACAGCCGCCAGCACGTCATGCGCATTGCTGTGTTCGGCCGGCGACAGGATGATGCCGCCTGGCCCATGTTCCAGCAGCGAGCTCAATACGGCTTGCTCGCGCGTGGCCGATTCACTGGTGCAGCCGAGCAGGGTGACGAAACCGGCTTCGCCCAGCGTCTGATCCACGCCAGCGGCAAATTCGGCGAAGAACGGATTGGCCAGATCGTTGAGTACCAGCGCGATGCTGGAGGAGGTTCGTCGTCGCAGGTTGGCGGCGGCGCGGTTATAGACGTAACCTTGCAGGCGGAGTTCTTCCTCGACCCTGGCGCGAGTATGCTTATTCACCAGCGGACTGCCCCGCAGTACCAGCGATATCGTGGCACGCGACAACTCGCACCCGGCGGCGATGTCGTTCAAAGTGACCTTGCGGCTGATCGGGGTATGGCTAGACATGGCGCTCTGCCGAATTAGAACGATCTAAATGTAACTTATCGGCGGAGATGCGCACGTCGCGCCGCAACATGCGTTGTTTCC
>JBAPPP010000454.1:0-6623 GCA_049280175.1 Rhodanobacter sp. | reverse complement strand
GGCAATACCTCATCGGGAATCAGAGAGCGCTAGTGAAAGCTCTTGCGTCGGCCTGTTTTGCGCAAGAAAAGGCCGGTGCGGCGTATTGACGCGCCATCTTGTCAAAAAACAAGGGGCCGAAATCAAGACGCTACCCAAATTGGGTGGTGGCGCACATTTGAGAGAATTCTCATTCCGAAACTGTGCGCGATTCCGCACATTACCCACCTCGCGCAGAGTTCGGTTTGCGCGATGCGACGGTGACCACGCTGAGCAACGATGGATCGACTTCGGCCCTCATGGAATCGAGGCAAAAGCGAATGGCATTCCGTTTTTGATCCAGTTCGGTCTCGTTGGTTGTTGACCCGACAAACCTATTAACTTTAGTCAAGGAATTACGACAATGAAGAAGACCATCCTCTCGGCAGCCCTGGTCGCAGTCATGGGTGTGGTGGCATTTGCTCCGCAGAATGCCAAAGCCTCTGACGGCACCATCACCTTCAACGGCAAGATCACCGCCCAGACCTGCACGATCTCCGGCAACGGTGGACCTGCCAGCTTCACGGTGCAGCTGCCGACCGTTTCGACCTCGTCGCTGACGGCCGCCAAGGAAACCGCTGGCGCCACGCCGTTCAACATCGCGCTGACCGCCTGCTCGCCGGACTCCGGCAACGTTTCGACCTATTTCGAAGCGGGCTCCACGATCGACACGGTGACCGGCAACCTGCTGAACGCCACCGGTTCGGCAACCAACGTCGAAGTGGGCTTGCTCAACAGCGACTCCAGCGTGATCAGTCTCGGCAAGGCCCAGGCCGGCCAGAACTCGGCGACCGTCGCGATCGCCTCCGGCGCAGCAACCCTGAACTACATCGCTCAGTACGTTGCGACCAACGGTGCCGCGGGCGCCGGCACCGTGGCCTCCACGGTGACCTACTCGATGTCCTACCAGTAAGCGGTAGCACTGAGTTGTCATGCCGCCTCCCCGCAACGGGTGGCGGCATGGTTCGGTTGAAAGTAACGAGCGGCCCCGAAGGATAAAGATCCGATGTGTTATCGAATGAAATCACTGGCGCCTTTGTTGGCGTTGGCGCTGTGGATGGGTGCAGGCTGCGCGCAGGCGAGCATCGTGATTACCGGTACGCGGGTGATCTATCCCGAAGCGGAACGCGAAGTCACGGTCAGAGTCGACAACGTGGGCAATACGCCCGAGTTGGTTCAGACCTGGCTCGATGAAGGCAACCCGAAAACGTTGCCCAGCGAATCGAAGGCACCGTTCACGATCGTGCCACCCCTATTCCGGCTTGACCCCAAAAAGGGTCAAAGCCTGCGCTTGATCTACACGCACGATCCGTTGCCCCAGGACAAGGAATCCGTGTTCTGGCTCAACGTGCTCGAAGTGCCGCCGCGCGACAAGTCGACATCGGCGAATGAAGACCCCAATAAATTGCAACTGGCGTTCCGTACCCGCATCAAGGTGTTCTTTCGCCCTACCGGTTTGACCGGCTATGCGGACGACACGGCTGCCAAGGTGAGCTGGCGCTTTGTGAGCAAAGGTGACGGCGGCTACGTTCTCGAAGCGGCCAACCCAACGCCTTACAACGTCACCTTCAGTCACCTTGCCGCCACCGCGGGAGGCACTCGCTGGGCCAATGACAAAGGCGGCATGGTGAGTCCCGGCGGCACGCAAGATTTCGACATGGGCAACGTGCGGGCGATGCCCACGTCAGTCGCCGTCGAATACACCTTCATCAATGATTTTGGTGTCGGCGTAAAGGGCGTGTTCGATCCCCAGCAAAAGAAATAGTGCTGCGATGTTGTGCGCAGGGCTGCGCCGTGGCGCGCCCTTGCATGGATGTCTGTGGCGTTCAGACGGCTGTGTCCCGTGCTCGGGCCACAAAGATCAAAAGAAGAAGGCTCTACTCATGGATTCACGGAAGTCACAAAGACAGCACGGAAAGCGATTGCTGCTTAAACGTAGCTACCTGCTTATCAGCGCTGCGCTGGCTGCCTACCTGCCGGTCTCTTCGTTTGCTGCCGCCGCCGTCGATCCCAGTGGTGCGGACGCCAGCGCGATCGAGGGTGTGCAGTTCGACGACACGGTGCTGATGAAATCGCCGGGCGAACACATCAACGTGGCGCGCTTCGATCATGGCAGCCCGGTGGCGCCAGGTACCTACGGCGTGGACTTGTACGTCAACGGCGACTGGGTTGCCCACACCAACGTGCGTTTCGCCATGGCACCCGGCAGCGAAAGCGCGGCCGCGTGTTTCGATCGCTCGCTGGTGGGTCGCATCGGCCTTGATGACAGCGCGCTCTCGGATGCCGGAAAGGCCGAGCTCGCGAAGGTGCAGGCCGGCGGCTGTGCGGATCTCGCGCAATTGGTGCAGGGTGCTCGTCAGACCTTTGACATGTCCGATTTCCGCCTGGATCTCAGCTTTCCTCAGATTGCCCTGATACATAGCCCGCGTGGCTACGTGAACCCGGAATTGTGGGACCAGGGTGTGACCTCGGCCATCCTGGGCTACAACGCTAGCACCTACCAGACCACCAATAACGGGAGAACCAGCAACCAGGGTTACATCGGCCTGAACGCCGGCTTCAACATCGATGGCTGGCAGTTCCGCAGCAACGGTGCCTACAACTGGCAGTCGGGCCAGGGACACTCGTATCAGAACATCGCCACCTACGTTCAGCGCGATCTGCCCTCGATCCGCAGCGTGATGACGATTGGTGAGTCGTACACCGACGGTGCGGTGTTCAACAGCATCGGTATTCGCGGCGTGCAGGTGGCGACCGACGACCGCATGTTGCCCGACTCGCTGCGCGGCTACGCACCGGTCATCCGTGGCGTGGCGAATACCAACGCACACGTTACGGTGACCCAGAACGGCAACACCATCTATGAAACCAACGTGGCGCCGGGTGCATTCGCGATCAACGACCTGTATGCCACAGGTTACGGTGGCAGCTTGCAGGTTACGGTGACGGAGGCCGATGGCAGCAAGCACAGTTTTGTCGTGCCGTATGCTTCAGTCGTGCAGTTGTTGCGGCCGGGAATCTGGCGCGTCAACCTGGTGGCCGGTCAGGTGCGTGATGCCATGATCGACACGCACAACGATATCGTGCAGGCGACAGTGCAGCACGGCATCAACAACACGGTGACCGGATACTTTGGCGTCGTAGCAGCGCAGAATTATGCGGCAGAGTTGCTGGGTGCGGCGTTCAACACGCCCATCGGTGCAGTGTCGGCGGATCTGACGCAGGCCAATGCACAGATCCCCGGTCAGAAATATGTCGAAGGACAGAGCGTACGGGTCAGCTACAGCAAAGAATTACCCGATACGAACAGCAACATTGCGGTTGCCGCCTACCAATATTCCTCGCGTGGCTATTGGTCGCTTAGTGATGCGTTGCTCGCGCGACAAGACAGCGGCTACAAAACCACCGCAGCCTGGTTGGCTTCGGGACAAGGCGAGTACGTTCCGTCCATCCTCGACCGCCAACGCAACCAGTTGCAGGTCACGTTCAACCAAGGCCTCGGTGACACCGCGGGCAACATTTATCTGGTCGGCTCGGCGGTCAACTACTGGAACCATGACGGCGTCACCGGACAAGTCCAGCTGGGCTACAACAACACCGTGCACGTGGCAGGTGTCAATCTGAGTTACAGCCTGTCAGCTTCGCGCCAGCGCGATGCCGACACCGGCCAGATGACGAACCAGGTTTTCGCCAGTCTCTCGCTGCCGTTGGGCAGGAGCGCACATGCGCCGATGATCTCGTTCAACGCCTCGCATGCGGACGGCACCGGCACGATGGAACAAGCCAGCCTTACCGGTTCGGCTGGCGTGGACAACCAGTTCACCTATGGCGTGAATGCCGCCAACAGCCCGGGCAATTCCTCCGGCGGCGTCAATGGGCAGTACCGCAGTCCGTATACGACATTGACAGCAAGTGCGAGCAACGGCACGGGTTACACGCAGGGTTCAGTCGGACTGTCGGGCGCGATCGTTGCGCATCCCGGTGGTATCACGTTGGCCAATTCCACGGGTGATACGATCGGCATCGTCGAGGCAAAGGATGCCGCCGGTGCGCGCATCGAAAACTGGCCAGGCGTGCGTATCGATGGTCGCGGCTACGCGGTCATTCCTTACCTGACGCCGTATCGCATCAACAACATCGCGCTGGACCCGAAGGGCATTCCGCTCGACGTCGAAATGGATACGACCGGTCAGCAGGTCGCGCCATACGCCGGCTCGGTGGTGATGATGAAGTTCGGTACGGTCAGTGGTCGCGCCGCGATCTTCTCGCTGCGTCGCATGGACGGCAAGGAACTGCCGTTCGGCGCCGATGTGCTCGACGAGAAAGGCAACACCGTCAGCGCCGTCGGACAAGGTGGTCGCGTCTATCTGCGTGGTCTGCCGGAATCAGGCACGTTCACGGTCAGCTGGGGCACTGAGTCTACCGATCGCTGCACGTTCCAGTTCCGCTTGCCGGCGAAAAACAAGTCAGGCCTTTACAGCACGCTGGACGCGACCTGCTACAGCCTGGCCGAGGCGTCGGTCTCGGCCGGTGCGCAGATGCGCGGCAAGTTGGTGAGTCAGGTCGCTGCGAAAGTCACATCGCCCGCCGACCCGGCAAAAGATTTGCTGAAGAACGGTAACGATCTTGGTCAGTTGAAGCAGACGGAACTGCCTTGAGGCTTTCGCCTCAGGCAGCGCGACCATCCATGAGCGAAATACGGAGAATCAAGATGACGATCGAAATCAAACATGCCGTGCGCAAATCCTTGTCGCGAGCGGTGTTTTGCTTGTTGATGTTGCTGCCGATAGGCGCAGTCATGGCGTCGTCGAAGCCGACGGTCCAGTCAAACCCATTCATGCAAAACCCCTCACAAACGGGTCAGATGGGTGCCTATACCACTCAGCCCGGCGTGGTGAGCCAGGGTGTGCCGGCGGCAGGGGGCACAACCGGCACCAGCACCAGCACCACGGTGAAAGGCAATAAAAATTCTGTCCCACCGCGCGGTGTCGCCAGCGGCGGCGCGCTTCCTGCGCATCCAGGCCGCTGATCGCCTGATGAACACCCTGAAGGAAATTTCGATGGAATCGCCAACTCAATGCGCTTGGCGCGTCGCGTTCAAACGCGTGCTCGCTCTAGCCCCGCTCGTACTTTGTGCCATGTTGCTGATGCCGGGCAAGGCACACGCCCAGTGCTCGCAGGGCACCTTAGGTACCGAGACACTGAATTTCTCGTTTCCCGCAACCGTCACCATACCGCGAGACGCTCCGCTGGGCACGACAATCGGTACGCCACAAACCATTAATACGACTTCCGCACCGAGTGACGCCAGCAAAGGCTATGGCGTGAACTGCACCAGCTCTACTACCTATTCGTATGCCAATATCCTGGGCGGGGGCGTAGCATCCAGCAGCGGGATTATTCCAACGGGCATTCCTGGCATCGCTTATAAGGTCACCACCAACACCCCTGCAGGCATCAATACTGCCAGTGGCTCACTGGCTGCTTCAGCTTTCACCGTTGCCGGTAACACCAGTTGCACTACAACCCCCTGCTTCTTGACACTTTCTGGGCCGGGTAAACCCGTCACGCTTACCTTCATTAATACGGGACCAATTAGCGGGCCCAAGATCATCCCGGCAGGCGAGGTCTTTAGAGTTACCGTCGGACAATATATCGATACGGACATAGTGCTGGCCAATAGCATTCAAGTCATCGGTCAAACCTGCGCGGTCACCACCCCTTCGATACCGGTAACCTTGGGTAGCGTCAAATCCAGTGTGTTTACGGCGACCGGCATCAAGTCGCCGGCCGTACCCTTCAATATCGGACTGGATTGCACCGGCGTGGCCACCAACGTGGGCATTACGTTCACGGACAATACCAACATCGGCAATACCACCAATATCCTGAGCTTGAGCCCCAGCACGGGTATACCGAACGCCACCGGCGTGGGTATCCAGATTGTGCCGCAACTCACGGGTACGGCCGTCAAATACGGTCCGGATTCATCGGTGGCCGGCAACGTCAACCAGATCATGCTGGGTGCCAGCAACAGCAGCATTCAAAGCTATGCGTTTGCCGGCCAATACATTTCAACGGCAACCAAAGTGACAGCCGGGCCGGCTAACGGAGTGGCCACGTTCACCATGTCGTATCAATAGGGAATGGTGTGCTTAATGCATGCCCGTTATTCGTAGGGCATAGCAAGAGAAGAAATTAGGAAGTGAAGTCACAGTGACTGTGGCGGCCACCTGCCATTTTTAGTGCAGAGCATTTCGTCCTCCTACGGAGGGCGAGTTACTTCTCTTTTGCTTGTCCAAAAGAGAAGTAACCAAGAGAAAACGCGCCCGTAATGCGAGCTGGGCGTAGCCGCCCAGAAAGTGCGTGAGGCGAGGCTGGGCTTTTCGACAGTACATCCGTGTACTGTCGATTACCCCGTCGGGGCCTATCGACCTCACCTCACCGCCGCACAAGGGGGTAGTAGAGCAGCGCGCTCTCGCGCGCACTGTGTGGAGGAGTTGTATCAAGGGCAGAGCAGAGCAAGTTCAAAGTCCAAAGCGACTGGATTCCTGCCTGCGCAGGAATGACGGCCATGGTGATGCGTCGAACCCCCACCCTTGTCA
>JBAPPP010000453.1:0-4325 GCA_049280175.1 Rhodanobacter sp. | reverse complement strand
AGGCCTATTTCTGGGCTTGGCCGATGCTCAATGTGTACAACCGACGACAGGCCTTCAAGGACCTTCCGGAACCGGGCTTGATGGGTGGCATCGTACCCATCGCGCCACTTAATCGACTGAGCATGCTCAGCGACTATATCGAGCCACAGGAGCGGCAAGTGGCCTGCCCCAACCAGGACGTGGTTTACGGTGCCGGTAGCATCGGCCTCGACGTGGAACCCGTGGTCATCCAGGTACCCGACTTTGGCGATCGTTTCTGGGTCTACCAAGTAGTCGACATCCGCACCGACAGCTTTGCGGATCTTGGGAAGATGTATGGCACCAAACCAGGCTTCTATCTGCTAGTCGCCCCGGACTGGAGGGGCGACGTACCCAAGGGAATCACCGGCGTGTTCCACGCCAAGACCAATACCGGCTTCGTGATACCGCGCGTATTTGTGGATGCGACCACAGAGGACAAACAGGCCGTGCAACCACTGGTCAATCAGATCGACATGTATCCGCTGTCGATGTTCGACGGCAAGATGAAGCAGCGCGATTGGAGCAAGCAACCCAAGTTCCCGGCACAAGGCTCCGGCAACGAGGAAACACCATGGGTCGTCCCGGAAAAATTCGTGGATGAGCTGCCGCTGGTGCTCAAAGACGCCAGACCACTTCCCGGCGAGCAGGCCCGGTATGCCGAAGTGCTGGCCGTGGTCGCTGCCGCACAGAAAGCCCCCAAGCTCAAAGCCGCGATGATCGATGAAGCCAAAAAGACCGAACAGGATTTGGTTGGCCCGTTGTTGCAGTTCCACAATTATGGATTACCGCTTGCCTATAACTGGACCACGCAGAGCAATGGCGCGTCCTTCGGTACCGATTACTTCACGCGCACTGCTGTGGCGAAATCCAACATCTTCGTCAACAAGCCGAGTGAGACGAAGTATTTCTATCAGGATCTCGATGCGAAGGGCGTTCGCCTTAACGGCGGCAAGCGCTATACCGTCACCTTCGCCAAAGACCAGTTGCCGCCCGTGAAGGGATTCTGGTCATTGACGCTATACAACCAGCATCACTTCTTTGTGCCGAACTCAATCAAGCGCTATTCGCTGGGTACGAAAAACAAAGATCTCAAGCTCGGTGATGACGGTTCGCTGACGATTTACGTGCAACCGGAGGAACCAGCCGGGCCTCACCAGTCGAACTGGCTGCCTTCACCAAAGGCTGAAGACTTTTCGCTGTACATCCGTGCCTACTGGCCCATGGCGGCGATAACGGAAGGGCAGTGGACGCCACCTGCTGTGACAGTCGCAGGGTGAGACCAATCCATCAGGAGATAGTCATGAACCAGGTCCCTCAGGCTTATAACGCGATCTCCGATGCGGACATCGGAGATGCCTATCTCTATCTGCTGGGTCGTCTGCTGGTACTACGTCAGGAGCATCTGGACTTTCGCGATAATGGCTTCAAGTGGAATGAAGTCATTCATCATGAACCCGGCGGCGTCGCCTGGGCGAATCCCAACCTGGATGTGGCCTACAGTGAGGCATGGATCGGTATCGATGAGCACAGCTGCACGATCGTCGAGGTGCCGAAGATCGAAGGCCGGTATTACACCATCCAGGTACTCAATGGCTGGGGCGAGACCACAGCCAACATCAACGAACGCAACTATCCGCAGCATCCTTTCGGCAAGTTCGCGTTCTGCCTGATAGGTGCTCAGGTGGTACTGCCCCCTGATACCCAGCGGATCGATCTTCCAAGCAGGAAATCGCGCAGCCTGATGCGCGTGGAGTTGGGCAACGATCCCAAGCGGGCAGTTGCTCTACAGCATCAGATCAAACTCTACGCCACCGGCACCCCTGTGATTGCACCAGCCGTGGATATACCGCTTTTCGCCAACGACAAACTACCCAGTGCGGAAGCCTTCGATACCGCCAGGGCGGTGCTGGACAGCGAGCCGGATATCAATCCCGGCATGGATGGGATTCGGCAGAAGATCGATGAGACGATCGCACTCCACACCAACGACTGCGCACAGGTGCAGAAGGCGATCGAGACCGTGGCGTGGCCGAAGTTCAAGGCCTCCTTCACCAAGCTTGGCACCAACAAGAACGGCTGGAATCGTCCGTCCACCATCGGCAAGTATGGCGACGACTGGATGACGCGCACGTTGATCAACTATGCCGGCATATGGGCCAACTCGAACGACGAGGCGGTTTATTTCAAGACTGACAGTGACGGCACAGGCGCCAAGCTCGACGGTGGTCTTACCTACTCCATGACATTCCCGAAGGATGACCTTCCGGCTTCGCACGTGAAGTATTTCTGGTCGGTGATTGCCGTGGACTCCAAGGACTTCCGCGTCATCCCCAATCCCGATGATCGCTTCCTTCTCAATAAGGAATCGAAGCTGCAATACGGCAAGGACGGATCGCTCACGCTGTACTTCGGGGCGAACAAACCCGCGAACGCAGCGGATGGCAATTGGCTGCCGACACCCAGAGGCCAGAACTACAATTTGACTTGGCGCTCGTACGGTCCGGACGATGCCACCGTTTCAGGTGCATGGTTTCCAGCGCCGCTCATCAAGCAGGGCGGCAGCGGACGCTGAAACCCTTCTAAGCCGCATGTCGCTCATGTCTGCTTTGGGCAAGCGGACATGCCCGATACCCGATACACATGGGCGGCGTACCCTTGCGGAACACTGCCTCGATCCTGGTCGTCAGACTCGCATGAGGCGGGAGGGCCAACCGATGCGGACAAGGAGGCCGTCCGGCCCGCATATCCCCACCTCATAGAGGCCCCACTCGCGGTGTCGCAAGACGCCTCCAGGGCGGATGATCAGATCGTCCACGCGCGCCGCGATTGCGTCTACTTCCGGCGTGCGGATGAAGACGCCGAAAGGATTGTGCTCCTCTGGCACGGCCCAGGGACCACTTCCTGCTTGAGTCAGGTGCACCTCGCAGTCCCAACCGGTCATGATGATGTAGTCGGCATCGCCACCCGTGCGGTGGAAGCCAAGGCGCTCCCAAAACGGAACCGCGGCGGCCAGATCGTTGCTTGGAACGATGGCGAAGGCACCTACAGTGGCAGGGCTGGACATGCGCCTAATCCGGTTGAGTGGTCCGGCCTGATGGCTTACGGGCTGACCGTGACCTTATAAAGTATTGACGAGGACATCAACGACCCACAAGGGATTGTTTTCGATCACGTCGTCGTCGAGGCGCTCGGGAAGCGAGGTGCGTTGTGAACAGGCTCCGCCTTCAATGACAAAGGCGGACGTCGGGCAAGTCATAGCTAGACGTCTCTTGGAGACTTTCATCCATTCATTGAGGTCTGCTTCGGGTCCAGGCTGTGTGAAAACGCGGAGCGGCCCTAAAGCACGTGCCTCATACGCGAATTCTGGACAACTCACCGAACGTCAGAGCTTCAGAATTGAATCAACGCGCCCCGATTTGAGCAAATCTTGATCAACCTCAAACGCACATTTGCGTTTTCACACAGCCTCGGTCGATAGCGCTTGCTAGCGATCCCTATTCCGCATTCAAGATCAGCGGTCTTTGGCGAAGGCGCTATAGCTGAAGCAAATGTCTCATCAATGCTCATTCTTTAGCACCCCTTCCAACGCGGGTTCCAGTGCAAGCACGTGATCATCACCGAAAACCACAATGACACGATCGTATTTTTGCAAAGACCTACGAATCGCAGCGAGTAGGTAGCGATCCCTCAAAGTGTCTGAGGTCCGGGCTACTTCGTTGAGGCGGCCCAGGCTCAAAGTCGGATCCAAGAGTTGCGGGTCCCAAGTCTTTGCAGTGAGTGGACGCCCAGCGACGCGGTGATATTCACGCAAGAAGCCATCCCATGCCTCCCAGCCCCTTTGCACTGGAACTCCGTTCCCGACGATCTGGGAATCGAAGAATGCTTGATATTCAGAAGCATTCTCCCCCAGGTCTGGATTTCGGTAACTCCCCACAAGGCGCGTGGCAACCAAGTAAACGAATACTTCGTCCGCGGAATGATGTGCCAGAAGCTCCGTCATTTCCTCGCGGGTGGGTGCGCCGGCACTTTCAGTGGGGATCCCTGACTGCCTTACCAGTTGTACAGTGAAACCCAAATCAGCGCCCCGCCTGATCGCTTGGTCTCTGGTCTCTATCGCGAGATCATCAGGCGCTGTGCTTTCGTGAAGGATAAATTGCGGCTGAACCCGGTCGAATATCGCGGCCATACGCCGATACATGGGTGCGCGCGGATCGAGCTGGTGCTCTGTGCCGATGACAACAATGTGCTTCCTTCCTTTTGTGCGTTCCCACACGTAGGGGACAATATCGAACTTGGCTGAATCC
>JBAPPP010000452.1:0-2128 GCA_049280175.1 Rhodanobacter sp. | reverse complement strand
TCGCGGACTGCTCAAGATGGTCAATCAGCGCCGCAAGCTGCTCGATTACTTGAAGAGCAGAACGCCGGACAAGTACACGCAATTGGTCGAACGCTTAGGGTTACGCCGCTAACAGGCGCCGCTGCAGACGCTTGGCGTCTGCGTCTTTCACGTCAGATTACGCAAAGGGGCTCTAGTGAGCGCTATCAAAAAAAGTTTTAAATACGGGGATCACACGGTAACCCTCGAGACGGGCGAACTCGCCCGCCAGGCCGATGGTGCCGTTCTCGTGTCCATGAACGACACGGTGGTTCTGGTCACTGCGGTCGGACTCAAAAAGGCCACGCCGGGCCGCGATTTCTTTCCTCTGACCGTGAATTACATCGAAAAAACCTACGCGGCGGGACGCATTCCCGGCGGTTTCTTCAAGCGCGAGGGACGTCCCACCGAAAAGGAGACTTTGACTTCGCGTCTGATTGATCGGCCAATCCGTCCCCTTT
The DNA here is from genome assembly GCA_049280175.1 of Rhodanobacter sp. Classification (GTDB taxonomy): domain Bacteria; phylum Pseudomonadota; class Gammaproteobacteria; order Xanthomonadales; family Rhodanobacteraceae; genus Rhodanobacter. The sequence goes on along the minus strand of JBAPPP010000452.1, from coordinate 1,649 downwards.
TCCCCGAAGGTTTCATCAACGACGTTCAGGTCGTGGCTCAAGTCATTTCCGTCAACAGCGAAATGGATCCTGATATTGCCTCGTTGCTGGGCGCGTCCGCGGCTCTGGCCATTTCCGGCATGCCATTCCTCGGGCCCATCGGCGGCGCCCGCGTCGGCTACATCGATGGCAAGTACATTTTGAACCCCACGACCAGCCAACTCGCCACCTCGCAGCTCGATCTGGTGGTAGCCGGCACCGCGGAAGGCGTGCTGATGGTGGAGTCGGAGGCCGCGGGCCTCAATGAGGAAGTCATGCTGGGCGCGGTGACGTTCGGCCATGAACAGATGCAGGCCGCCATCAAGGTCATCAACGAACTGGCGGCGGAGGCGGGCAAGCCGAAGTGGAATTTCGTCGCGCCGGAGCCGAATAAAGAGCTACAGTCGGCAGTCAATGCCTACGCCGAGTCGGCGGTCGCCGCCGCGTACACGCTCACGGAAAAGATGCAGCGCTACGCCAAGATCAAGGAGATCAAAACTCAAGCGGTCGAGGCTCTGAGCAAGGGCGAGACGCCGAAATTTACCGGTGAACAAGTGGGCGCCGAATTTTCCAATCTTGAATATCGACTGGTGCGCGGCAAGATTCTCGATGGTCAGCCGCGTATCGACGGTCGCGACACCAAGACGGTACGTGCCATCAATATCCGCACCGGCGTACTCGCGCGAACTCACGGTTCGGCGTTGTTTACCCGTGGCGAGACCCAGGCTCTGGTCGTGACGACGCTGGGAACGGGGCGGGATGCGCAGATCATCGACGGCCTGATGGGCGAGAAGAAAGAGCCCTTCATGCTGCACTACAATTTTCCTCCGTTCAGCGTCGGCGAGACCGGCATGATGGGATCGCCGAAGCGGCGCGAAATCGGCCACGGCAACCTGGCGAAGCGCGGCGTGAAAGCAGTCATGCCGGGCGTCGACAAATTCCCGTATGTCATTCGTGTCGTCTCAGAAATTCTGGAGTCGAACGGCTCGAGTTCCATGGCTTCGGTGTGCGGCACCAGCCTTGCGCTCATGGACGCGGGCGTGCCGATCAAGGCGCCGGTTGCCGGCGGCGCGAGGGGGTTGGTCAAGGAAGGCGACCGTATTCAAGTGCTGACCGATATTTTGGGCGACGAGGACCATCTCGGCGACATGGATTTCAAGGTGGCGGGCACCAAAGACGGCATCACCGCCCTGCAGATGGACATCAAGATCACCAGCATCACGCGCGAGATCATGAAAGTCGCGCTGGACCAGGCGCGCGACGGCCGCCTGCACATCCTGGGAGAAATGAACAAAGTCCTCTCCAAGCCGCGCGAGAACATGTCGGAATGGGCGCCGACCATCATCACCTTGAAGATCGATCCGGAGAAGATCCGCGATGTCATCGGCAAGGGCGGCGCGGTCATCCGCCAGATCACCGAGGAGACCGGCACCACCATCGACATCGAAAACGATGGCACGGTGAAGATCGCCTCCGTCAACGGCACCGCTGGCAAGGAAGCCCAGCGCCGCATCGAGCTGATCACGGCGGATGTGGAAGTGGGGCGTATCTATGAGGGACGCGTGGCGCGACTGATGGACTTCGGTGCGTTCGTCACCATCCTGCCGGGCCGTGACGGCCTGGTGCACATC
>JBAPPP010000451.1:0-6282 GCA_049280175.1 Rhodanobacter sp. | reverse complement strand
CGTGTCGCTGAAGGCTGGCGAGACACAGCATGTGGAAATAACGGCCGACTCACGCCTCCTGGCGAGCTATGACCTGGCACAGCACTCCTGGCAACGTGCGGCTGGCTCTTACCAAGTGCAGCTGGGGCATTCGGCTTCGACGTTCGAGGGCAGTGCGACGATCGATCTGCCCGCAGGCAAGTTGCCGTAAGCATCGCGTAGGTTGGGGTGAGCAAAGCGATGCCCAACGTGGCTGCAGGATGTCCGAAGTGCCTGTTGGGCTTCGCTGCGCTCACCCCAGCCTACGTGCTCGCTGACGTTGCTCTTCTCCCTGCTTGCAGGGGGAGGCTGGGAGGGGGGCTTTTGATCTCCGGGCGAAGAGCGACCCCACCCCAACCCTCCCCTGCAAGCAGGGGAGGGAGCAAGTCAAAATCATGTGCGCGTTTTTGACGACAATGATCATTCGTTGCGTAAAATGATCACCCGTTACGCTATTCGTTTAATTCAGTAGATCTCGAGCCGGCTCTACGGCCGGGCATCCTTCAGCGCCGCAACATGAAGCCGCAGGATCCGGCGCAGTTCCAGGATCGCGGCGGGAGTGCCTTGCACGGTATGCCATGAGGGAATGGCGAGTTCGGAATCGGCACCGTCAAGGTGCGCACTCTTGTAGGGAACCACGCCGTCGCTGCTGTCCTGCAGTGGCTTGCCTTTCGATTTATAGACGCCGACGATCGTGTGATAGCGCACGCGTGGCGAGATCGGCAGGTTCGCGGCGGCGACGATGAACGGGTCAGTGTCGCTGAGGTTGTCGATGGCGTTGGGTATGCGGATCGGTGTGCCGGTCGCGGAATCGTCCTTCAGCAGATCGGAAAGGCTGGCCATTTCCTTCAGCACGTTGACGGGCAGGCGGATCAGGTTGCCGATCAAGCGTGCCAGACGATTCTGGGCGTAGGGAGTACCACGGTGCGGCGTAGCCAGGAAGACGACACGAGTCACCTGCGGCATCGGTATGAACTGCAGATAGGGCGCGAGGCGTTTGCGCAGTTGGGCCCGCTTTTCCGGCGACAGATTCGCGCGCACCGGAACGATGCTCCACAGCCGGTCGTCGCTCGAGGACACCAGCAGGCGTGCGATGAGGCCACCCATGCTGTGTCCGATCAGCACCATGTTTTGCGACGCGCGTGCCTGGCCGCTCGGGTCGAAGTGCTGCAGCGTCGCATCCAGCGCCTTGCGGATGCTTGCGAGATTGACCGCGACCGGGGCATTGGTGGGGTAGTAGACCTCCCATACCTGATAGTTGCGGCGCAGTTCCTCGTCGCCCATGACTTCGTTCGCCACGTTGATCCATGCCTCCGGACTGCTGCCGAGCCCGTGCAGCATCACCACCGTCAGGCGGTTGGGATCGTAAGGCTGCATCATCAGCACGCGGGGCGTCGTGAGACCGCCCTCACGGCCCAGCAAGGAGCGGATCGACTGGCTGGCGAAACCGGAGCGGGCCAGCCACACGCCATACGCGGCGGTGAAATTGGCGCCGAGCGGCACCGTACGGCCAGCGATGGTGATGGAGTCATCGCGGTAGGGATCCCTGACCAACAGCCGGACCTGCTTCGTCGCGAGTACGTCGTTGAGCGACGCACCATCGAAGACCAACGCGCCCGTCATCGACGCGTAGTCGGGCTCGCGCCATGGCACGTCGTCGTCGGGCGCGGCAGGCGGTGTAACGGTGACGAAGTCCGATCCGAAACCGTCGCGCTGGTAGATGTTGCGCAGACCCTTGAAGCGCAAATCAGCAGCCGGAATGAGTTCCGTCGGCACGTGCGCGTTGTTCGCCAGCCGCAGGTCCGTCTGCGGACGCAGGACCGTCCAGCCGGCCAGCGATGTCTGAGTCCATTGATTGCCCAGCTGCGGCAGCTCCTGGAAGAAACGGCTCACCGCGCGCTGCACGGCAAAGTTGTAGAACCCGATCACCTGCACCTGACGCAGCGCGAAAGCGCGATCGGCGGGCGAGCGCGCGGTATAGAAAAGATAAGCGTAGGCAAAGCGCGCGGACTGCAGGTAGGCGTCGAGGGCCTGGTCCGCCATCGGGGTGCCGGCTTGATCGATCTTGATGGCCTTGCCCAGCCAGAGTTCGGCGAGCGCGGACAGCTGCTGCTCGTCATTCAACCCCGGCGAGTGCGCAACCGTATCCATGCAGATCGTGAATTCGCGCTGGCAGCTGTCGCCGGTCAGTGCCACCACGTTGAGTGCCTGCACCGTGCGGTCGCTAAGACGGCCGGTGCCGATCACGTCGGCGCGCTGCTCGTTGACGTAGTCGTGCGTCTTGACGCGACTCACGTCGACCATGGCACAGGCATTGAGGCCCAGCACCATGACGATGGCAACGCATTGGACGATCCAGGCGCGCGTGCCACGTTTCATGTTGCGTGAGTCCATTCAGCCGGATGGTTGCGCGATTGTAGCCATGCCGGGTTGGTACGACGACTTTCATTGTGACCAACTCAGCCAATGCTGGTTGCGGATGGGGAACGACGCGTTGTGTTCGGGTGGCCGAAGCGGCACGCTGGACTCATGGATCGACTGACTCGTGTATCGAGAAGCGGAGAACAAGATGGCGAAGAAGCTCTGGATGATCGGCAAGCTGTCGCTCATCGTCCTCATGATGCTGGTCACATTCTGCTCGGGTGTATGGGGCGCCCTGGCACTGTGGTACCAATTGCCGGGCAACACGTTCATTCGAACGATCGGCAGCGCAGTCTGGGCGATCGGAGTGATCGCGCTCATCGCCATCGCGATCCATCGGCGCAGCTGGCTTCCACTGGGTGCGTACGCGGTGATCTACGCCGTGTTGCTGTTCTGGTGGGCAAGCATCGCGCCATCCAACGATCGGATCTGGGCGAACGACGCATCCCATCTACTCGCCGGCAAGGCGGAAGGCAGCCAGGTCACCCTGAGCAATGTGCGCGACTTTACCTGGCGCACCGACGACGATTACGACGCACGCTGGGAAACCCGTCACTACGACCTGGATCATCTGGTCTCGGCTGATGCGGTGCTGTCCTACTGGGGTAGCGCCGCGATCGCGCACGCCATGATTTCGTTCGGCTTCGATGACGGCAGCCACGTGGTCTTCTCGGTGGAAACCCGCAAGCAACGCGGTCAGCAATACTCGGCAATCGGCGGGTTCTTCAAGCAGTACGAACGGTTTCTTGTCGCGGCCGATGAGCGCGACATCATCCGCGTGCGCACCAACGTGCGCGGCGAGGACGACTACCTGTATCCGCTGCGCATGGACAAACCGGCCTTGCGTGCGCTGTTCCTGTCGTACGTGGAGGCCGCGAACCAGCTGACCGTCACGCCAGCGTTCTACAACACGATCACCTCAAACTGCACGACCATCGTCTATCGCATGGCCCGACAGATTGAACCGGGCCTGCCACGGGATTTCCGCCTGCTGTTGACCGGCTATCTACCCGAATACCTCTACAAGGTGGGCGCACTGGATCAAAGCGTCTCCGTCGACGAACTGCGGCAGCGCGGACGCATCACCGAGAGGGCCCGGAACAGCAAGCCTGGCGACGATTTCTCGAGGGCGGTCAGGGTGGGCGTTGAGAAGCCGGTTGGCGAGCTGGATGCACAGCGGTGACGCGTGCCACCTCAGCATCGGTAATTCGGTGATCGTGATAAACGTCCCCCGTTGCCCTCTTTGCCGCCTCTCTTTGGCGGGCAAGCAGTGGCGGGCATCCCAAAAGAATGGCGCCCGGGGCGGGGCGCCAAGATGAGTCCCTTCGGTACACGCATGAAGTTGCCGGGCCCTTCCGTTCGACCTGGCATTCCGGGTCGGCAATGCTGCCACGACGTTCAGTCGGCTGGGCTACTTGCTCTCAAGGGTACAGAGATGACCTCTTGGGCGAACCTGTAGCTTCTTACAGTTCTATGGAATCTCTTCTGGTGACACATTGGCTGTGCTGAGAGCCAGGAGAGGGCGACACGACCGGCCAATGCGTCGTGCGCGGCTTTCAGCATGTTCGCCCTGTCGTAGTTTTTGCTGGATTTGGCCAATGACCATAGCGCGGCAAGCAAGACTTTTGAAGATGGACGACGGCCTGCCGACACCTGAGGGGGAGCGCCGCTATCCCAGCACGGGCGGCTATTACGGTCGCACCCTCCGTGGCAACACCGTGCCGGAGATGTACTGTTGCACCTGCGTTGCGTGCTGTGAAGCCGTATGCCATGGCGAGTGTGATTGTTTGGCCTGCGCAGCCCGATGGGCTGATACCCGACAGTTTGCGGCATCCAGGCGCGCCAGCTTCTGACCCTTCAGAACGCTGCACTCAAGTAGGTTCCGTGCCCGACGCATAGCCACGCCATCAACGTCGCTTGGCTCGCAGGCCGCCGCGGCTCTACTCGCAACGGGCAAACAAGATCACGCCGGCACACCTGGGAGCTCAACCGGCACCCTATGGGCCTGTGCGCGGGGACCCATCAATGGCGGCCAAATGTGCCAGCTTGATGGCAGTGCCGATCTTCCTCACCTCATGCAACACGTTGTCGCCACGGCAGACACTCCATAAGCCCGCTGGTAGCTCCCTGATTGAATAACCTATCGGCAAAGGCATGCCGGTGGCCTCATAGGTTGAGAGTGTCGGATACATCGGCTGAGCTGCTGGCGACATGGCATCGTCCTGACTTTCCAAGTGCGCGTAGATTGCTTGCACGGGGCAGGTGGCTGAAGCAGCGAAAGGCGTCACGAAGTGTAGGCATCCGCCTACTTACACGGCTGACGGTTTCGCGGGAGGTCGGCAGGCGTTCGCGCGGCGCGATGGGGCATCGGGCGGGTCTGACCATACGCAACCTCACCCGCATGTGAGTTTTTTATTAAATGGCTTGGTCCGACGCCTCACGTCGGCGGTCATGGCTAATGCCGGTGGTATAAATGCCCGGTCCCCTTCGCTACCCCCTGCTGGTCGGGATGTCATCTTCGGTCCCCATCATGGAGTGGCGAGCTGCACCCATGTCATCGCCATATCAGGACTCAGCGCGACGAGACGGCAGCAAAGCTTCTGAATAGATGTGCGCCAACATTCTTTCATCGATGATCGGGCCAAGAGAGAGGGCCTGAGTCATCGTGTAAATACAAGCTTGTCAATTCCTGGCTACCGGAAGTAACCCATGCGGGACATCGCGTGGGCCCCTACGTTCACGAGAGGAGACCAAGCGTATGAGCAATACCGAAGATGTCAGCCACTCCCGCCGCAAGATGATTGTCGGCGCGGGCTCCGTTGCGGCGGCCGCCATCGCAATGCCATTGCTATCAACGTCAAGCGCGGCCAATGCCGCTTCGCCGGCTACAACGGCGCATTCCACCGCTGGAGGTGTTCCTATGGGCAGCAGCAAGATCAGGACCAAGGACGGCGTCGATATTTTTTACAAGGACTGGGGAACGGGACAGCCCATTGTGTTCAGTCACGGCTGGCCGCTTTCGGCAGACGATTGGGACGTCCAGATGTTGTTCTTCCTGAGCCATGGCTATCGGGTGATTGCGCATGATCGACGAGGCCATGGCCGATCCACGCAGACAGCCGTTGGCAATGACATGGATCACTACGCGGCAGATCTCGCGCAGCTCACTGAAGCGCTCGATTTGCGCAATGCCATTCACGTCGGTCACTCCACCGGTGGCGGGGAAGTAGCCCGCTACGTCGCCCAATATGGGCAGCACCGGACAGCCAAGGCGGCGCTCATAAGCGCGGTACCTCCCATCATGGTCAAGAGTCCCAATAACCCGGGTGGACTGCCGATCGAAGTCTTTGATGGTTTGCGCACGCAACTCGCCGCCAATCGGGCGCAGTTTTACCTGGATCTTCCCACTGGACCGTTCTATGGGTTCAACCGTCCAGGCGCAAAGATCTCCGAAGGAGTCATCCGCAACTGGTGGCGGCAAGGCATGATGGGTGGCACCAAGCCGCAATACGATTGCATCAAGGCATTCTCGGAAACCGACTTCACCGACGATCTGAAAAAGATCAGTCAGCCGACGCTTGTGCTGCATGGTGACGACGACCAGATTGTGCCTTACAAGGACGCGGGTGTTCTGTCAGCGAAGCTTCTGCCGCACGCGACGTTGAAGATCTATCCGGGCTTTCCTCATGGGGCGCTGACGACGCATGCCGATGTCATCAATGCTGACTTGCTCGCCTTCATCAAAAGCTAGTTTCAATAAGTAGTGGGGCCGCGCAATGATCTTGCGCGGCCCATCAAGGTTGAAACATCCAGCCAGGCTTGGAATCAAACCGAGCCTAGAAC
>JBAPPP010000450.1:0-2535 GCA_049280175.1 Rhodanobacter sp. | reverse complement strand
GGGATGAGCGCAGCGATGCCCAACGTGTCTGCGGGGACGCCTGAGGCACTTGTTGGGCATCGCTGCGCTCACCCCAACCTACTTACTCCAAAGACGTGGTCTGTGGTCGTCCGTTGCAGCGACGTTTGCTTGAATCGCCGACCCACTGTCCGCATCTTTGCTTGCAGTGGCGGGGGTGTTCGCCAAAATCCTTTGATCGAAATCCTTTCATCTCTCGCGGGAGATCATTCATGCGAATGGACAAACTTACGTCGCGTTTCCAGCAGGCTCTGGCCGACGCGCAGTCGCTTGCCGTAGGGCGCGACAACAACATCCTCGAACCAGCGCACGTCATGGCGGCGCTGCTTGATCAGCAAGGCGGTTCCACGGCGCCGCTGCTGACCCAGTCGCAGGTCAATGTACCGGCGCTGCGCCAGCGCGTGAACGCGTTGCTGGAGCGACTGCCGAGGGTCAGCGGGCAGGAGGGCAACATCCACGCCGGCAACGAGCTGACCCGCTTGCTCAATCTCACCGACAAGCTGGCGCAGCAGCGTGGCGATCAGTTCATTGCCAGCGAGCTGTTCGTGCTGGCGGCATTGGAGGACAAGGGTGAACTGGGCGCAGCACTGAAAGCGGCGGGCGCCACGAAACCCAATCTCGAGGCAGCGATAGAAAAACTACGCGGTGGCGAGAAAGTGCAAAGCGAGAACGCCGAGGAGCAGCGCCAGGCGCTGGAGAAGTACTGCATTGACCTGACCGCGCGCGCCGAAAGCGGCAAGCTTGATCCGGTGATTGGCCGCGACGAGGAAATCCGCCGCACCATCCAGGTGCTGCAGCGGCGCACCAAGAACAATCCGGTGCTGATCGGCGAGCCCGGCGTTGGCAAGACCGCGATCGTCGAAGGACTGGCCCAGCGCATCATCAAGGGCGAGGTACCCGAGGGGCTGCGTGACCGCCGCGTGCTTGCGCTGGACATGGGCGCGCTGATCGCCGGCGCGAAGTTTCGCGGTGAATTCGAGGAGCGCCTCAAGGCCGTACTCAGCGACCTGTCCAAGCAGGAAGGGCGGGTGATCCTGTTCATCGACGAACTGCATACCGTGGTCGGTGCCGGCAAGGCCGATGGCGCGATGGATGCCGGCAACATGCTCAAGCCTGCGCTCGCGCGCGGCGAGCTGCACTGCATCGGCGCCACCACGCTGGACGAATACCGCAAATACATCGAGAAGGATGCCGCACTGGAACGTCGTTTCCAGAAAGTTTTCGTGGGCGAGCCGAGCGTCGAAGACACCATCGCGATCCTGCGTGGATTGAAGGAACGCTACGCCGTGCATCACGGCGTCGAGATCACCGATCCGGCGATCGTCGCCGCGGCCACGCTGTCTAACCGCTACATCACCGACCGCCAGCTGCCGGACAAGGCGATCGACCTGATGGATGAGGCGGCGAGCCGTATTCGCATGGAGATCGATTCCAAGCCGGAAGAACTCGATCGTCTGGAACGCCGCTTGATACAGCTGAAGATCCAGCGCGAGATGCTGAAGAAGGAGAAGGACGACGCCAGCAAACAGCGCCTCGCGGATCTCGAAACCGACATCGAAAAACTCGGGCGCGAATTTTCCGATCTCAACGAAATCTGGAAGTCGGAGAAGGCCACGCTGCAGGGTGCGACCAAGGTAAAGGAGCAGATCGAGCAGGCGCGGCAGGATCTGGAAACCGCGCAGCGCGGGCAGGACTACGCCAAGATGAGCGAGATCCAGTATGGCCGCCTGCCAGAACTGGAGAAGCAGCTCGCCGCCGCGCAGGCCGCCGAGACGCAGGACTTCAAGCTGCTGCAAGACAAAGTCACGGAAGAGGAAATCGCCGAGGTCGTGGCGCGCTGGACCGGTATTCCCGTCGCCAAGATGCTTGAGGGCGAACGCGAAAAGCTGCTGCACATGGAAGACGATCTGCATCGCCGCGTGGTTGGCCAGGACGAGGCCGTGCGCGCGGTGTCCGATGCGATCCGCCGCGCCCGTGCCGGCTTGTCCGATCCCAACCGACCCAGTGGCTCATTCCTGTTCCTCGGGCCCACCGGCGTCGGCAAGACCGAGTTGTGCAAGGCGCTGGCCGAATTCATGTTCGACACCACCGATGCGATGGTGCGCATCGACATGAGCGAATTCATGGAGAAGCATTCGGTCAGCCGGTTGATCGGTGCGCCGCCGGGTTACGTCGGTTATGAGGAAGGCGGTTACCTCACCGAAGCGGTACGCCGCCGGCCGTACAGCGTGATCCTGCTGGACGAAGTGGAAAAGGCGCATCCGGATGTGTTCAATATCCTGCTGCAGGTGCTCGACGATGGGCGCCTCACCGATGGGCAGGGCCGCACGGTGGACTTCCGCAACACCGTGATCGTGATGACGTCGAACCTGGGATCCAACCTGATCCAGGAGCAGGCCGGTGAGAGCGGTGGCGGTGACTCCGAAGCGGATTACATGCAGATGAAGGCCTCGGTGCTGGCCGTGGTGCAGGGGCATTTTCGCCCCGAGTTCATCAACCGACTCGATGAGCTGGTGG
>JBAPPP010000449.1:0-4465 GCA_049280175.1 Rhodanobacter sp. | reverse complement strand
CCACCAGCATGGCCGGCTACACCGACATGTCGACCATTCCATCGGCGCTCATCGAGCGCATTGACATCCTCAAGGATGGCGCCTCGTCGATCTATGGCTCCGATGCCATCGCGGGCGTGATCAACATCATTTTGAAAAACAACTACAGCGGTGCCGAGACTTCAGCCTATGTCGGCGAAAACGAAAAAGGTGATGGCACGCAACAAGCCTATTCGTTCACCGTGGGCTCGACCTCGGACAAGACGTCGGTCATGTTCAGCGCCAATTACACTCATGAAAACGCGATCTGGGCGAAAGACCGCGACATGACTGCCTACACCAATGGTCCGAATCATATGGAGGCTGGACTGAGCGGCACCGGCCCATGGGGCAAGTACCGAAGCGTCAACCCGATTACTGGGGCAGCCACCGGCGATTCCTACACGCTGAACCACACAGGTACCTGGAATGGCAACGGCGTGGGCCAGAATTCGCGCAACTCAGCCAGCTATCATTTGTCAAACGTCCCCTCCTACAATGATTATTACAACTCCGCACAGCAGATGAATTGGGCTCCGTCGAACGAAATGAAGTCAATCTTCACTTCGGCGAGCCACACGTTCAATGACTACGTCACGTTCAAGACGAATGCCATGTATTCGGAGCGTGACAATGATCGCCAAGTCGCGGGATATCCGCTGAATAGTCGCAGTCAGCCGGGCTTTCCGGTTTACCTCAGCGGCCAGAGCTATTACAACCCCACGCCAGGCAAAGATTTGTTCTTCTACCGCCGCACCGTGGAAGTACCCCGCGGAACCAACTCGGAAGCGAAGTCCTATCACTGGGACGCCGACTTCGAGGGCGCGCTCACGCTGGGCACGCGCAACTGGAACTGGGAAGCCGGCGTCAACTTCAATCAGTACGACACCGTCCTAACCGAAACAGGCAATCTCAACCTATTGAGCTTGCAACAAGCACTCGGCCCCTCGTTCTTGAACAGCAATGGCGCAGTTCAATGCGGCACGGCAGCCAAGCCGATAGGGCTCAATCAATGTGTACCGTTCAATATCCTTGGCGGCCCGAGCGCCTCCACGCCGGCAATGATCAACTACGTCATGATGACGGGCCTGGAGAAACTGCAGAGCCAGAACCGCGAATACTTCGCGAACGTCACCGGTGGCTTATTTGACCTACCTGCTGGTGAAGTGGCAGTTGCGGCAGGCTACGACTATCGTCAGCTTTCCGGCTACGACCGCCCCGATTCGATGATCAGCTCGGGCTATTCCACCGTTCCAGCGGTTCAGCCCACTATCGCGAACTACAGCATCAATGAGTTCTACGCTGAAGTGAATGTGCCGCTGCTGAAGGATCTTCCCGGTGCGAAACAGCTTGCGCTGGATATTTCCAGTCGTTATTCGGACTACAGCAACTTTGGTAGCACCGTGAACAGCAAGTACAGCCTTACATGGAAGCCGATTGATGATCTATTGATCCGGGGCACGTATGCTCAAGGCTTCCGTGCGCCAACTCTGAGTGATGTGTTTGGCGGCGGCACTCAAACATTTGACTATTACACCGACTCATGCGACCGCAAATTTGGCGGAGCGGCGACTGATCCCAAAGTAGCCGCTACATGTACGGCAGCAGGCGCCGGCCCTGGCTTCCGCCAGACGGATATCAATGGCAAGCCAGTTACCGCTGCCGAGACGCAAGGCAGCACCCCGTTTATTGCCGGTGCAGCCAATGCTTATCTAAAGCCGGAAAACAGTACTACACGTACGGCTGGTCTCGTCTACAGCCCATCGTGGGTCACCGGCCTGGATGTTTCGCTAGACTGGTATGACATCAGGATCACCAACGCGATTACCGCGATCGCCGCAGCCGATGTTCTGGATAACTGCTATGTCCACAATATTCAAGGCGCGTGCAATGCGTTCCAGCGCGACCCGGTAACCCACCAGGTGGTAAACCTGAATCGCGGCAACATCAACGAGGGCTCGCTGAGCACCTCTGGGTATGATTTTGGCACGCACTACCGCTTCCCGGAGTTCGGCTTCGGCAAATTCACTATCGGTCTGGACGCCAACTATCTAGCCTCTTTTAACCAGCAGGCCACTTCCACCTCACAAGTTCTAGGTTACGCGGGCCATTACAATTATCCTCGTGTCCGCGCAAACCTTGGCCTGGACTGGAGTAACGGCAACTGGGGCGCGACGTGGGCTATGCGCTATTACGGTGCTTTCCGCTCCAGATGCTGGTCGCAGTATGTGCCGGCTGAAGGGGGCGATCCGGCTGAGCCGGCTGTGGAATGCAATCAACCGAACTATTCAGCCACAACCTGGTCCGGCGTAGGTGCAAACCGCAAGGGCGCCGCCGTATACGACGACGCGCAGATTCGGTATGCGTTTCCGTGGAAGGGTACCTTCGCGTTTGGCGTCAAGAACGTCTTCGACAAGAGCCAGACGATCACCTACTCGGTGGACGACAGCAGTACGGCGAAGGTTGATCCGGCCCTGCCAACTGATCGCTACTTCTATGTTTCTTACAACCAGAAGTTCTAAATAGTTTCAATTTTTCTGTAGTGAAAAAGAGAGCCCTTACGGGCTCTCTTTTTTTTTGTGAAATTTCTTGAGACAGCTTGCCTTACCGCTGTCGACCTCCCGTAAATCAATGCCGCGCCCAATGAGAGGTCACCGGACGCCTACCCCTTCGGCACAGGCACTTCGCTGGCGCGATTGAAATCGCCGATGGCCCCGACCAGGTCGGACACTGCTGCCCGCTCGGCTTCGCTGAGGTCGGGATTCCAGGTGTCGAGGATCAGCACCACGCGGGTCTCGGCGCTGTTGTTCCATGCCTCGTGCAGGAAGGTGTCATCAAAGGTGACGCACCGGCCTTCTTGCCATTGATGGATTTCACCACCGACGCGCAAGGCACAGTCAGTCGGCACGATGAGCGGCAGATGTGTGACCAGGCGGGTATTGGTGACACCACGATGCGGGAGAATATGGGTGCCCGGCCGCAGCACCGAGTAAAGCGTTTCCGGCGAGTGCTCGCGAACATGGGCGAGCGGCAGGGCATCGAGCAGCGCGGCGGTTTGCGGGCAGCGCGCGGCATGCTCTTCATAACGCTCACCATGCCGGTGAAAGAAATACGCATCCCAGGCGGGCTGCTCGGCACTGGACGATCGCAGCAGGTCGGCCGCATCCTGCGGCGAATCCGTCTGCAGGAATGACTCGAGATTCTGTGGCTGCGACAGCACCGTGCGCAGTTCATCCCGGATCATGGCGGTATGGGCCTCCAGCTCCGCCTGCCACGGAAAGCGTTCGCGCGGGTAATACGGCTGGCTCGGCACTCCCGGGAAATACAGAAACTTCGGCTGCTGCCGTGAATCGGGCAACGTCGCTTTTTGCTCCCCCAGATACATGGCAAGACATTGCTCCACCCGCACCAGTTCCGAGGCGCCGTAGCGTTGCCGCAACGGCTCGAGGACGTCATTGAAGAGGCTGCGCTGCCCGGCAAGAACGAACTGCGTCGCGCGCTTGACGATATCGCGCAACTCCGGTGCCGTCGTCTCGTCGTTGAGCCAGCGTCCTTTTGCCTGCGCCGTATTGATGGCATTGAAACTGGCCATCAGGGCCTCGCGGGTTTCACCGAGCTGATCCAGCAAAACCCCCAAGCGCAAGCGCGCCAGAAACATATCGGGCTTGAGTTCCAGCCCTCGGCGCAAGTCATCGACCGCCCCCTGGGCATCGCCACCGGTCATCCGCGCCACGCCCAATTGGACCAGCGTGGCCGGCTCTGTCGGATGCGCCTGATGCGCCTTGACCAATAGCTCGATCGCCCGGCTCACCTCATCGCGGGCAAGCCGGATGCTGGCCAGTTGCTGTAACGCCTCCAGATCATCGGGATCGGTCTCCAGCAGACGCTCATACGATTGCTCCGCAAGGGTCTGGTTGCCTTGACGCAAGCCCAACCGGGCCTTCTCGCGATAGTCTGCCGGCGCTTGCTGCTGCTCATTCTTCATTGCTGGATTCACTGTCGGATGGACTGCGGGACCTTGGGTTGTCACCACAGCGGGCTGAACTAGCCGGCATAATACGCGGTGGCGCATCCCATTGCCTTCGCCGGCAGCGAGCCATCTCGAAAAGCGGCTTGCGTCGCGCTACATTGAAACGAGCGGCGCCGCCGATCAACTGACACCGAAAGGGTAAAAATGACTCCTCGCCTACAGGGACTGAGCCCTGACACCCGCATGCACATCATGGTCGCGGGCGAAGCACTCGAAGCCGGCCGCGTAGACGAAGCGGAACGACATCTTGCCAATGCCACCGCGTCCGATCCGCAGCACCCTGAAGTGCTGCGGATGCAGGCTGGCATCCACAGCCTGCGCGGCCGGCCCCAACAGGCCCTCAACGCGATGCGGGCCGCATTGTCGCAGCGCCCGCAGGACGCGATTTACCACAACACCATGGGTACCCTGCAGGGT
>JBAPPP010000448.1:0-4907 GCA_049280175.1 Rhodanobacter sp. | reverse complement strand
GCGGTCTACCCGTTGTCCGACCGTTGGCGGCTGATGGGGTCCTGGACGTACTCCCAACCGATCAAGGGCCTTGCCACCTCAGTGAGCGGCACGGTCGAGGCACTGGCTGGCGTCGAGTATGACAACTGCTGCGTTACCTTGCGGCTGGTCGATCGTAGCTACGTGGATCAGACGTTCTACGGTCAGGCTCCGCTTGCCCCTGGCAGCGGCACCAATCTTCGCAACAACGCCGTCATGTTCGAGGTGGTCTTCAAGGGGATCGGCTCGTCGGGCGGCGAAATCGATCCACTGTTGCGCCGTGATATTCTTGGCTATCAATAATTCGCATTCGCCCCCGGCGATTCAGGCTCCCCACTGATGAAGCAACCCATTGCACTCCTCCTGCTCGCGCTCGCGATCATCCTGCCTGCCCATGCCCAGCTGCTGACACCGGCCACGCCTGTACAACCGCTGGACCGCATCGACGCCGTCGTCAATGACGACGTGATTCTGCAGAGCGAGCTGAACAACGCCGTGCGTTCGGTGCAGCAGCAATACGCCAACCAGCCCGGACAATTGCCGCCGATGGACGTGCTGCAGAAGCAGGTGCTGGATCGACTGGTCCTGATGAAGCTGCAGGTCCAGCGGGCACAGGATCAGGGCATTCACATCTCCGATGCCGACGTCGACCAGGCGGTCAATGGCGTAGCCCAGCAAAACAAGCTGACACCCGAGCAGTTGCGCACCGAAGTGGAACGCAATGGCGACAGCTTTGCGGCATTCCGCGAACAGCTGGCCCAGCAGATCACCGTACAGCGCCTGCATCAAAGCGTGGTGCGCGATTCGGTCTCGGTCACTGATGGCGAGATCGACAACCTGCTCAGCAGTGCCGCCTACAAGGGCGGCGAAGTACATCTGGCGCATATCCAGATCAGCACCCCCTCAGGTGCCGATGCCGCCGCCATCCAGGCCAGCCAGACCAAGGCCGAGCAGGCGCTTGCCGCGATCAAGGGCGGCATGGATTTCAACGCGGCGGCCATCCGCTACTCCGATGCCCCCGATGCACTGGATGGTGGTGACCTGGGCTGGCGGCGGATGGACGAAATCCCGCCAGCATTCGCCGATACGGTCGGCACGATGAAACCCGGCGAGGTCAGCGCGGCACTGCGTGGCCCGACCGGTTTCCACATCATCAAGCTGATCGGCCAGCGCCAACCCAGTCGCCAGATGGTCACCGAGTTCCATGCGCGGCAGATCATGATCAAGCCCAGCGACCTGGTCAGCCCGGCGCAAGCCGAGCAGAAGGCGCAGGACCTGTACAATCGCATCGTCAATAAGCATGCGGACTTCGCCACCCTGGCGAAGGAAGACTCCAAGGACGACACCACGGCCAATGCTGGCGGCGACATGGGCTGGTTCCAGCAACAGGCCTGGGGCGCCTCGGTCGCGTTGCAATTGGACCAGCTCAAGGACGGCGAAGTATCGAAACCGTTCCAGAGCGAAGCCGGCTGGCACATCGTGCAGCGACTTGGCACGCGTCAGAGCGACCTCACGAACCAGATCGCCCGCGACCAGGCACGTGAAGCGATCGGCAATCGCAAATCCGACCAGGCCTATGACGATTACCTGCGCGAGATGCGTTCCAACGCCTACATCAACATCCTGGTACCGGAACTGCGTGATACCGACAGCCAGGCTGACGTTGCCACCTCGCCGTAAGCACGCTTGAACGGCATGCCACTCCCGCGGCTTGCCGTTACGGCTGGTGAACCGGCGGGTATCGGCCCTGAGTTGCTGATCAGGCTGGCGGCCACCCCGCTGGCCGCCAGCCTGATTGCGATCACCGATCGCGGCTTGCTTGAACGCGCGGCAGTTCGCTGCGGCGCAGTCATCGAGCTGATCGATGACGATGGCAGCCCGCAGACCCAGCGCCGCCCAGGCACGCTTCGTCTGCGGCATGTGCCGCTTGCGGCCGATGAAGTACCCGGCCAGCCCGACCCACGCAATGCACAACATGTGCTGGCGACATTGACCGAGGCTGCCGATGGCTGCATGACCCGTCGCTACGCTGCCGTGGTCACCGCGCCGCTGCAAAAATCATCGATCAACGACGCCGGCATCCACTTCAGCGGACACACCGAGTTCTTTGCCGAACGCGCGCGCGCGGACGTGGTGATGATGCTGGCCAGCCCGGAACTGCGCGTGGCGCTGGCGACCACGCACCTGCCGTTGGCCGCGGTGTCCGCGGCGATCACCCACACCTCGCTGACCCGCACGCTGCGCATCGTGCATGCCGAGCTGCGCGGCAAGTTTGGCGTAGTCGATCCGCGCATCGCGGTGTTGGGCATCAACCCGCATGCCGGCGAAGGCGGTCATCTTGGCCGCGAGGAAATCGATACGGTGATTCCGGTGCTGGAGGGGCTGCGCAGCGAAGGCATGCACCTGCTCGGCCCCTTGCCAGCCGATACCGCGTTCGTACCGGCGCAGCGCCAGCACTACGATGCCGTGCTGGCGATGTATCACGACCAGGCGCTACCCGTACTGAAAAGCGAAGCGTTCGACCGCACCGTAAACATTACCCTCGGCCTGCCGTTCATCCGCACCTCGGTCGATCACGGCACCGCGCTGGATCTGGCCGGCACCGGTCGGGCCGATCCGGCCAGCCTGATCGCCGCCGCCACGATGGCCATAGATCTGATCGCGCGCAGCGCCTCCACCACCCCTTCTCCCCCCGGGGAGAAGGCCGGGATGAGGGGCCAATCTCGCAGGAAACCCCCTACCCATGAACGCCCGCCCCAAGAAAAGCTTCGGCCAGCACTTCCTGCACGATCGTCGCTACATCGAGCGCATCGTCAGTGCGGTGGCCCCACGGGCGGAGGATTTCGTGGTCGAGATCGGCCCGGGCGAAGGCGCACTGACGCTGCCGTTGCTGGCGGCGGCCGGCAAGCTCACCGCGATCGAACTGGATACCGACCTGATCCCCGGCCTGCAGACGCGTGCTGCTGCCGCCGGCGAACTGCACATCATTCACGCCGATGTGCTGAAGGTGAACTTCACCGCACTGGCGCACAGCCACGGTGTTGAGCGTCTGCGCATTGCCGGCAACCTGCCTTACTACATCTCCAGTCCGATCCTGTTTCACTGTGTCGAGCACTCCGCAGCGATCCAGGACATGCATTTCATGCTGCAGAAGGAAGTGGTCGAGCGGATGGCTGCCGATCCGGGCAGCAAGGTATATGGACGGCTATCCGTGATGCTGCAACTGGCCTGCCGGGTCGAACCACTGTTCACCGTGCCGCCGGAGGCATTCCGACCGCCGCCGAAAGTGGACTCCGCCGTCGTGAGGCTGCTGCCGCTGTCGCCGGACGAACGGCACGATGCCAATCCCGAACATGTCTACGCCGTGGTCAAGGCCGCCTTTGCGCAACGACGCAAGACACTGGGCAACGCGCTCAAGCAATTGATGGACAGCGACTCGATCCGTCGCGCCGACGTCGACCCCAAGGCGCGGGCCGAAACGCTCGCTCCGAACGATTTTGTGCGACTTGCCAAGGTCTATAGCAACCTCTGACCCGAGCGCGCTTCACCGTCACGCCGGGGAGAGTCGTCCATGACAACCGTGTTCACGACAATCGTGACGGCTGCGCCCCATTCACGGCGACAGGCCTTACAATCGGGCCATGACTGAAAAATCTTCCTACACGATCGATGTGCAGGTCGAAACCCGTTTCGTCCCCGATCAATCGAAGCCCGGTGACAATCGCTACGTTTTCGCCTACACCGTCACCCTGCGCAATGCCGGCGACATGCCGGCACGCCTGCTGGCCCGCCACTGGATGATCACCGACGCCAACGGCAAGGTGGAGGAAGTGCGCGGCGACGGCGTGCTCGGCGAACAGCCGTGGATGCGTCCGGGCGATGATTTCGAATATACCTCCGGTGCGGTACTGGAGACGCCGGTCGGCACCATGGGCGGCAGCTATCAGATGCTGGCTGACGATGGCACGCAGTTCGAGGCGCCGATTCCGACCTTCACCCTGTCCATCCCGCGTACGCTGCACTGATGGCCCTGCTCTGAGATGGCCACCTATGCGATTGGCGACGTGCAGGGTTGCTACCCCGAACTGCAACGACTGCTGGAGAAGCTGCGCTTCGATACGGCGCGGGACCAACTCTGGTTCTGCGGCGATCTGGTCAACCGTGGCGGACAGTCGCTGGACACGCTGCGGCTGATCCACGGCCTGCGCGAGCAAAGTGTTGTCACGCTCGGCAATCACGACCTGAGCCTGCTGGCGATAGCCCAGCGGCGCCCCGACGCGCAGGCACGGGTGAATCCCGAATTGCGCGAGGTATTGTTTGCCGAGGATGCACCGGTGCTGTTCGAATGGCTGCGCTCGCAAAAGCTGCTGCACCATGACGAACAACTCAACTGGACGATGGTGCATGCCGGGCTGGCACCGTCATGGACCCTGCGCCAGGCCCAGCGCGCCGCGCAGGACGTCGAACGCGAGCTGTCCAGCCCGCGCCATCCGCGGCTGCTGAGCAATCTGTTCGGTAACCGACCGGCGTTGTGGACGAGCCGACTGCAGGGGCTGGATCGCCAACGCGCAACCATCAACACGATGACCCGGATGCGCTATTGCGATGTCAACGGCCGTATCGATTTCGAGGCCAAGGGCATGCCGGGCACTCAAAAGGCCGGGCTGTATCCATGGTTCGAGGTGCCGGGCATCCGACGCCGCGACACCCGCGTCGTTTGCGGCCACTGGTCAGCGCTTGGCCGCTTCGCCGGCTACGGCGTGCATGCGATCGACACTGGCTGCGTATGGGGCGGGCAACTCACCGCGCTGCGACTGGATAGCGAAGAGCCGCAGTACATCACCGTCAACGCCGAGCCGCACCGCAAGCGGCCGCCGGGCGGCGAGGAT
>JBAPPP010000447.1:0-5903 GCA_049280175.1 Rhodanobacter sp. | reverse complement strand
GGAATATGACCAGCCAGGATCAGCGATGAGCTTTCCCGCCATCCGTATGCGCCGCATGCGTCGCGATGCGTTCTCCCGCGCCTTGATGCGCGAGCACACCTTGCTGTCGAGCGACCTGATCATGGTTGCGTTCGTGATTGAAGGGGAGGGTCAGCGCGAAGCAGTGCCATCGATGCCGGGTGTGGAGCGGCTCTCGATCGATGAACTGCTGAAGCTGGCCGGCGAATGCGTGCGACTCGGCATTCCTGCACTCGCGATCTTTCCGTCGCCGGGTTCGACGGTTAAAAGTGAGGACGCAGCCGAGGCATGGAATCCCGATGGCCTGATGCAACGCGCGACCCGCGCGCTGAAGGCGAAGTATCCCGAGCTGGGCCTGATCGGCGACGTCGCGCTCGATCCGTACACCACGCATGGTCAGGACGGCCTGATCGACGACAGCGGTTACGTGATGAACGAGCCGACCGTCGAGGCGCTGATCAAGATGTCGCTGGCGCAGGCTGAAGCAGGGATGGATTTCGTGGCGCCGTCGGACATGATGGACGGCCGTATCGGCTCGATCCGCGATGCCCTGGAAGACGCGGGTTACATCCATACGCGCATCCTCGCCTACTCGGCGAAATACGCCTCCGCGTTTTACGGGCCGTTCCGCGATGCGGTGGGTTCGTCGGCGAATCTGGGCAAGGGCAACAAGCACACCTATCAGATGGACGTCGCCAACAGCGACGAAGCACTGCACGAAGTCGAGCTGGATATCAGCGAAGGCGCCGACGCGGTGATGGTGAAGCCGGGCCTGCCATACCTGGACATCGTGCGCCGTGTGAAAGACACGTTTGGCGTACCGACGTTCGTGTATCAGGTCAGCGGCGAATACGCGATGCTGAAAGCGGCATCGCAGAACGGCTGGCTTGATGAGAAGGCGGTGGTGCTGGAATCGCTTACCGCGATGAAGCGCGCCGGTGCCGATGCGATTCTTACCTACTACGCGATCGATGCTGCACGGTGGCTGCGCGGGGAGTAGGTAGGTTGGGGTGAGTGCAGCGAAGCCCAATGCGGTCGCCTCATGCCCTTGGGTGACCTGATGTTGGGCATCGCTACGCTCACCCCAACCTACGCGTTACGCGTCTCGTGGGAGATTACGCGTATTGCGCGATGCCGTTGCCGAATGACCAGTTCTCTTTCGACACTTCGACCAGGTTGATGAATACGTCTTCGGGGCGAAGACCAGGGTCGTTGGAAAAATTATCGGCGATGCCCTGATATAGCGCCTTCTTCTGTTCCACCGTTCGGCCGCTATTGCAGGTGATCTGCACGATCACCAGGTCATCGCTGCGGGCAATGCCGAGATAGTTCGGGTCGTAGTCGAATTCATCGGCGTCGTGCTGGCTGATCAGGATGAAGCGATCGTTCTCAGGCACATTGAAGGTCTCGCGCATGGCCTTGTAGACGCCATTGCGAAGAGCATCGAGGTGGGCGGGCGATTTGCCGCGACGGAGGGCGATACGGACGAGTGGCATGCGGGTTCTCCTGGGCAGGTTTGGATGGCGACATCGTAGGTTGGGGTGAGCGTAGCGATGCCCAACGCGGTCGCCTCATACCCTTGGGTGACCTGATGATTTCCGATGTTGGGCATCACTGCGTTCACCCCAACCTACATACAGCTTACGCGCCGTGCTCCCTCCCCTGCTTGCCGGGGAGGGTTGGGGTGGGGTGCTTTTGATCTTTCCGGGAGCTGCGCTCACCCCAGCCTATGCTCAGTACGCGAATTCGCGGAACACCGGATCGATGCTGCCGTTCCAGGCGCCGTGGAACAGTTCCAGCTTGCGTTCGGCGGGGGTCTGGTTGGCTTGCACGATCTCGATCATCGGTTCGAGGAAGATGCTTTCGTCGGCGCCGTTCTTGTTGAGGCGGGCGCGGCGTTTGAGGCCGTGACCGGCGATCTTCAGAGCTTCCTCGGCAAGGTCGCGCGCCGTGCCGCCGCGGAACGGCAGCTTGAGCGCGTGCTTCGGTACGCCGTCACGCAAGGCATGGCGCTCGGCGCGGCTGAAGTCCTTGACCAGATCCCACGCGGCGTCCAGCGCCTCGTCGTCGTACAGCAGGCCGACCCAGAATGCGGGCAGCGCGCATAGCCGGTTCCACGGGCCGCCATCGGCGCCACGCATTTCCAGATATTGCTTCAGCCGCACTTCGGGGAACGCGGTGGTGAGATGGTCGGCGAAGTCCTTCATGTTCGCCCTGGTGCCCGGCAGCATCGGCAGTCCACCGGTCATGAACTTCTTGAAGTCCTGTCCGGCGAGGTCAATGTACTTGCCATCCTGGAAGCTGAAGTACATCGGCACGTCGAGGATATAGTCGACGTAGCGCTCGTAACCGAAGCTGTCCTCGAACACGAAGTCGAGCATGCCGGTGCGATCTTTGTCGGTATCGGTCCAGATGTGCGAGCGATAGGACAGGTAGCCGTTTGGACGTCCTTCGGTGAACGGCGAGTCGGCAAACAGCGCGGTTGCGATCGGCTGCAACGCGAGGCTGGTGCGAAACTTCTTGATCATGTCCGCTTCGCTGGAAAAATCCAGGTTCACCTGCACGGTGCAGGTACGCGTCATCATGTCCAGGCCGAGCGAGCCGACCTTGGGCATGTACTCGCGCATGATCTTGTAGCGGCCCTTCGGCATCCACGGCATTTCGTCGCGGCGCCACTTCGGCTGGAAACCCATGCCGAGGAAGCCAAGCCCCATGTCATCGGCGATCGAACGCACTTCCTCCAGATGCGAGTTCACCTCGCAACAGGTCTGGTGGATCGTTTCCAGCGGCGCACCGGACAGCTCCAGCTGGCCGGCCGGCTCCAGCGTGATCGACGCCTTGTCGCGCGACAGCGCGACCGGGTTCTCGCCTTCGCGGGCTACATCCCAGCCGTAGCGGGTGGCCATTGTTTCCAGCAGCAGCTTGATGCCGCGGTCGCCCTCGAACGTAGGCGGACGCAGTGTGTCGGTGAGGAAGCCGAACTTCTCGTGCTCGGTACCGATGAGCCAAGCCTCGCGCGGCTTCTCGCCGGCGGCGAGGTAGTCGGCCAGTTGCTGGCGGTCCTGAATCGGGGTGCTCTTGACGGCACTGGGTATGGACACTGGCAAAGCCTCGAAGGATGTGCGGGGAACTATGGGGGTGTTACATGACAACGAAAAGGGGGATGCGGCAAATAATTGTACGCGGCGGTACAGATGGCTGGCGCATGCCGAAATGCATGGTGCGAGATCCTGCCACTAAGGTTAGTGGCGCGATCAACATCCATTCGGAAGGCTTTCTCAGCGGCCTGAGTCGAGTGCAGGGCAGGTCAGTCGAGCGACCATGTCGCCAGGAAGCTTTTCCCGACGCCCCCAATCGGCGAGCGTGGAGAAGTGATTTATTTTTCGCTCGATCTGGCGCTGGTGGATCAGGCGATCCTCTGCGCAGACGTCGGCGCCGTGATCGAGGAGCCGTTGCACGATGGCCGTATTCTTGAGGGCAACAGCCGCTTCCAATGGGTTCATCACGGTTTGAAACGGATTCGCGTCGACGTTGGCGTGGTGATCCAGCAACACATCGAGCGTCGCCGCCTCGTCGCACCTGGCAGCGATACCCAGCGCCGTACCATCGAAGCCGCCCTTGACGGGGAACCAAAGTATGGCCACCTCATTAGAGTTCGGGTGAGTCTCCCAATTCGGATCCTTCTTGATATCCGCCGCGGCCTGATCATGGAAGCTGCGCTTGAGGCCAGGCATCCATCCGCTGCCATCCACCGTGGCGCCGTCGTCCAGCAAGGCATTCACGACGGCGGAGTTGTTGGCATAGGCCGCGATGATCATGGCGGACTGCCGCCACTTCATGGCGTCGGCCGGTGGCATTATTTTCAGCTGCTGACGCACCTGCGGCAGCGTGCCGTCGATCACGTTCACCATTAGCGTATTGATCCCGGGAGGTACATCGAAAACGTCTTGCTGCGCGAACCTGCGCATAAGGATCGTTTGATTTTGGCAAAGCAGCGACGGCGATGCGTCGAGGCGGCGGTCATCGGCGAGAGCCTGGCTGGCGAGTAGCAGCCCAAATACAAGCAGTGCGATACGCGAAAGCATGTGTTCCCCCGGGAGCTAGCGCCGATTCGAGCCCAAGCAGAAGGGTTCCGCAAGTGCACGAAAGCAGAAAGGCCGGCAATAAGCCGGCCTTTCTGTTTAAAGCTTGCAGTGGAATCAGCGCTTCATCGAATTGAAGAACTCGTCGTTGGACTTGGTGTTCTTCATCTTGTCGAGCATGAATTCCATCGCGCTCAGCTCGTCCATCGGATGCAGCAGCTTGCGCAGGATCCAGATCTTGGAAAGCATGTCCGGCTCGATCAGCAGATCCTCGCGGCGGGTGCCGGAGCGGTTGATGTCGATGGCCGGGTAGACGCGCTTCTCGGAGATGCGGCGGGACAGGTGCACTTCCATGTTGCCGGTGCCCTTGAACTCCTCGTAGATCACCTCGTCCATCTTGCTGCCGGTTTCGGTCAGCGCGGTGGCGATGATGGTCAGGCTGCCGCCTTCCTCGACGTTGCGGGCGGCGCCGAAGAAACGCTTCGGACGCTGCAGCGCGTTCGCATCCACACCGCCGGTCAGCACCTTGCCGGAGCTCGGCACCACGGTGTTGTAGGCGCGGGCGAGGCGGGTGATCGAGTCGAGCAGGATCACCACGTCCTTCTTGTGCTCGACCAGGCGCTTGGCGCGCTCGATCACCATTTCGGCGACCTGCACGTGGCGCACGGCCGGCTCGTCGAAGGTGGAGCTGATCACTTCGGCGCGAACGGTACGGGCGATTTCCGTCACTTCTTCCGGACGCTCGTCGATCAACAGCATGATCAGGTGCGCATCGGGATGGTTGTAGGTGATCGCCTGGGCGATGTTCTGCAGCATCATCGTCTTGCCGGACTTCGGCTGGGAGACGATCAGGCCGCGCTGGCCGCGGCCGATCGGTGCGATCAGGTCGAGGATGCGGCCGGTGATGTCCTCGCTCGAACCGTTGCCGCGCTCCAGCTTGAACGACTTGCGCGGGAACAGCGGGGTGAGGTTCTCGAACAGCATCTTGTTCTTCGACGCTTCCGGCGGATCGCCGTTGATGTCGTCGACACGAAGCATCGCGAAGTACCGCTCGCCTTCCTTCGGATGGCGCACGCGGCCGGTGATGTAGTCACCGGTGCGCAGGTTGAAGCGGCGGATCTGGCTGGGCGACACGTAGATGTCGTCGGGGCCGGCCAGGTAGGACTCGTCGGCCGAGCGCAGGAAGCCGAAACCATCCTGCAGGATTTCCAGCACGCCTTCGGCCCAGATGCCGCCGCCGGAGCGGGCATGCGCCTTGAGCACGTTGAAGATCACGTCCTGCTTGCGGGCACGGGCGACGCCTTCGTGCACACCGAGCGACTCGGCGAATTCCAGCAGCTGGATCGCGTTCTTGCGCTTGAGTTCGGTGAGGTTGATCAGGCGATCGTTGCTGCCCGGATCGGCGTTGTCGTCATCCACCGGCAGCCCGTTCGGGTTCGGCCGGGGGTTGCCACCGCCCTGCGGACGCTGCTGTTGCTGCGGGTTCGGACCGCCACGCTCATTGCGCCGACGGCGACCGCGGCCGTCACGGGCTTCGCGATTGGGGTTGTTCGGGTTCTGGCCCTGGTTTGGGCCCTGATTTGGGTTCTGACCCTGGTTCGGGTTCTGGCCGGCATTCTGGCCCTGATTCTGACCCTGGTTTTGCACCTGAGGTGGGTTCTGCCCCTGATTCTGGCCCTGGCCGGAATTCTGGGACTGACCCTGATCGAGGTTTTGACCCTGGGCAGCAGCCGGCTCGCGCGATTCATGCGGCGCGCGCTGCGACGGAGCTTCGTTATAAGACGGCGGGACCGAGGGCAGTGT
>JBAPPP010000446.1:0-6040 GCA_049280175.1 Rhodanobacter sp. | reverse complement strand
ATGCCGCAAAAGCTTTGAAGCTGGGGCCAGCCCCAAGTTTCAGCGTTGTGCGGGGTAGCGCGCTGGAACATGCGGACTTTCAGTTCACCGACTACGACTCCACGGTGACGCTGGTTTCCGTCAACGGGAAGCAGGTATGGAAACTGAAGCCCGAAAAGCATTGGCCCCCGATGGGCGACGTCGTCGATGGACTCTTGTATGTCGGTGGCAATCACAGCTTGTATCCGTCCCCAACGATTTATCTGGACACGGCTTATCAGCAGGAGCTTCGTCGGCGTGCCCTGATCATCAAGAACTATAGTGGCCAGGATTTCATGCCGGGAATTGATGAGCTGGTAAAGGAAGGGAAGGCCATCGAGAAAAATAGTCACCAGTGACGGGCTTCAAGGCCGATGGCTGCCTTGGTGTCGCTCCGCACAACTTCGACGAAGCGTAGGTTGCTGACTCGCGCTATCCCGCGCAGATTTCTTGGCAAAATTCCAGGAACGCTTCGACTGCCGCTGGGGCCAGGCGGCGCGACGGTCGCATGATGTAAAGCGGAAACGTCTCTCCCGGCCAATCGGGGAACAATTCGACGAGCGCGCCGCTCGCGATCAGATGTTCGATACCCAGGTATAGCAGTTGTGCTATGCCAGCGCCGGCTACACACGCTTGCACCATCGTGTCGACATCCGTGAGCGTCAGGTGACCTTTTGTTTCGACGGGGAGCACCTCGCGGCCCCGTTGAAACTCCCAGTGGAATGGCTTGCCATGTCGAGGATCGATGTACTCGATGCAATCGTGCTCTGCGAGTTTGGATGGTGTTTTCGGTCGTCCATGTCTGGCGATGTAGGCGGGCGACGCAACCGTCAGGACTCGCGTTTCAAGCAGCAGTCGCGATGACATCGTAGAAGGGGGTTGCGGCCCAAAGCGCACCGCAACGTCAATGCCTTCGGTGATCATGTCGCCGACATCCGGGTACTGAAAAATCGTCAGTTCGAGTCCCGGGTAGCGCTCTCGCAAAAGAGGCAGCTTGGGTGCGAGGACATAGCGCGCAAAGATCGGATTAAGACTTACCCGTAGCGCACCTCGCACCATCGAGGCGGCTCCTGTAGCGAAATTCGCCGCTTCCTCGATGCCTTCAAGATGCGGTGCAGCGCGCTCGTACAGGCGAAGTCCCTCATCCGTAAGATGCAGCGAACGGGTCGTGCGATTCAACAGCCTTACGCCCAGCCGCTCTTCGAGCCGTGCGACCGACCGGCTAACCCCGGACGCCGATAGCCCAAGCATCTCGCCTGCGCGACTAAAGCTGCCGGCCTCTACGACGGCGGCCAACACGCTCATCCCGGAAAGTAGCCGCCCATCGAAGCTCATGGCGTCTCCATTTGTGACTTTAAGCAAAGATGATTTGAGTGACTCTATCTTTATCAAAGATGAGCCACAACCTATCTTTGCGCCCAACGGTACGCCAGGGGGCTGACAGGGACTCCAGGCCGATACCGCCACGGCACATTGATCGACTCACTCATCGATACACGGAGACTTCCCATGTCTGGCTCTGCACGAAACTTCATTTTCAAGGGCGGCACCATCGTGACGATGGATGCCAAGGTTCCCAACCTGGCGATCGGCGACGTCCTCGTTCGCGGAGACCGCATCGCAGCCATTGCTCAGGACATCCAAACCGAGGATGCAGAGATCATTGACGCATCCGGCAGTATTGTCCTGCCGGGCCTGATCGATGCCCATCATCATGCATGGCTCGGCGTGATGCGCCGACTCATGCCCGACGTCGATGATCTGTTCGCTTACATCGACGTCGTTGCCGAAAAACTGGGCGCGCACTACCGCCCGCTGGACATGTATCTCAGCACGAAGCTCACAGCCACCGCGTCCCTCGACGCAGGCATCACCACCATCATCGATGCTTGCCACAGTTCCCGCAGCCCCGAGCACACCGACGCAGCCCTGGATGCACTTGAGAACGCGGGCATCCGAGCGTTGCACATGGTGGGTGCCGCCATGGACAAACAGGCTTCGTCGGCGCACTTGCCGCGCGACCTCGAACGTCTCGCACACAACTGGAATCATGGCGATGGTCTTGTTCGGGTTGGCCTGTTCGGGCAACTCAATCTCGACTGGTGGAAGATCGCACGCGAGCTCGACATGCGCATTCTGACCGAGTTCATCGGTGACCTTGCCAAGCTTTCACCAGAATTCGCACAACCCGGTGTGCTGGGACCGCACAACATCTTCAACCATTGCACGCGCGTGCCGGAACAGACCTGGAAGCTATTCGCACAAGCGGGCGTCAACATCACCGTCAATCCCCGTTCGGATGCACTGTTTGGCTTCGATGACGAGACCTTCGCTTATCAGAAGGCCATCGACTACGGCTTGAAGCCCGCACTTGGCATTGATCTGGACACCGCTTTCGGCAGTGACTTGTTCGGCGAGATGCACGCGCTTTTCGGGCAGCAGCGCTCGGCCATGCGCTATCGCCGATTCCGCAACGAGGCAAACGTGCCGGCTCCAATCTCGGTGCATGCCGTGCTGGAAGCGGCAACGATCAATGGCGCGCGGGCCGCAGGGCTCGAAGGCTCGATTGGCACGCTGAGCCCCAGCAAACAGGCCGACATCATCATGATTCGAACGGATGGTGCCGCTGTCTTCCCGGTTACGAACGCGATTGGCACGGTCGTACAAGCCGTGGAGCGTTCGGACGTTGACACCGTGATGGTTGCAGGCCAGATCCGTAAGCGCGCAGGCAAATTGGTGGGCGTCGATCTGGCGAAGCTGTCGGCTGATGTCGTTGCTTCCCGGAACTATTTGCTCAAGGCGAGCGGGTATCGTCCCGGCCTCTTCAGTACGTCCGCCGTCAACGCTTAAGTCTTGGCCTGATTCGAAGGCGTCGCCCAGGAAACTGGGGACGCTTCGATCTTCATCAACTGAGATCATGGAGGTTGTTATGTCAGCGCCCGTTGTAAACGACGTGAGCCTGCCTCTGGCAGTGCCGGCTCATCTGTCTCGCCCCGCAGCCGGCATCATCGTGGCACTGTTCTGCGGCTATCTTGCCGTCGGTCTGCCGTTGCCGGTTCTTCCGCTTTTCATTCATGAGAAGCTCAATTTCAGCAATTTCATCGTCGGTCTCGTCATCGGTGTCCAGTTCGTTGCAACTGTGCTGACACGCGGTTATGCCGGTCGACTGACCGATCACTACGGCGGCAAGCGATCGGCTCTCCAGGGCGCGATCGTGTGCGCACTCGGTGGGCTTCTGTACCTTGTTGCAGCCACGCCCGCTCTGTCGCCTGCGATCAGTCTCGCCGTGGTCATCGCTGGCCGTCTGGTCGCCGGATTCGGCGAGAGCCAGCTGGTCACCGGCTGCGTCTCCTGGTCGATTGCGTCGGTGGGTCCCCAGCGCGCCGGTATGTCCATGTCCTGGACTGGCATCGCGATGTTTGCGGCGCTCGCCATCGGTGCGCCAATCGGTATGGCGCTCTATCAGGACTATGGGCTTCGAATGGCCATGATTGCCTGCATCGTCGCGCCGCTCACCGCCGCGGTGATCGCGCTCCGCGCGAGATCCTACGCAAGCTCAGCTGGCCAACGCCTGCCGTTCTACCGAGTCATCGGTCAGATTTGGCGGGAGGGGTTTGGTCTCATGCTGCAGGGCGTTGGCTTGTCAGGTCTCACCGCTTTTGCGTCGCTTTACTTCGCTGCAAAGAGCTGGGGTCACGCAGGCCTGGTCATGACGGCTTTCGGCATCGGTTTCATTTTCGTCCGGCTCGTGCTGGGGCACTTGCCGGACAAAATGAGTGGCTATCGCGTTGCGCTCTGGTCCTTGGTCGTCGAGGCGATGGGTCAGGCGATGCTGTGGTGGGCTCCCAATGAAGTCGTCGCCCTCGTCGGTGCGCTCGTTACAGGCCTGGGTTGTGCACTTGTATTTCCGGCGCTTGGTGTGGAGGCACTCAAGCGGGTGACGCCGGCCAATCGTGGCAGCGCCATGGGCGCCTTCGTCGCCTTTCTCGACATCGCTTACGGGATATCCGGTCCGATGGCGGGCATCATCGCCGGACATTTCGGTTATGCCGCCGTCTATCTCTTCGGCGCCGTCTGCGCGCTTGTTGGCGCGGCGCTCGTGCTCACGGTTCACTCGCCGCAACGTTGAAACATCAAAGGTCGACCCAGCAAGCCGCCGCTTGCCGGCTCGGCCATAGGAGAAAGAAACATGTCACGCATCTTTATTTCGGGTTCGTCTACCGGCCTTGGCTTGATGACGGCCGAACTGCTCTCAAGCCAAGGCCACAAGGTCGTCATCCATGCGCGCAATGCCAATCGTGCCGAGGATGCCGCATCTTCCCTGCCTGAGGCGGAGGCCGTGGTCATCGGCGATCTGGAAACCATTTCAGGCGCGACAAGCGTCGCCGCACAAGTCAACGCACTCGGGCGCTTCGATGCGGTCATCCACAATGCCGCTGCGGGATACCGCGAGGGATACCGCATGACCTCCGATGGATTACCGCATGTCTTCGCGATCAACACATTGTCGGCTTACCTGCTCACTGCACTGATTGAGCGCCCTAAGCGACTCGTCTATCTCAGCTCGGGCATGCATCATCATGTCGATGCACAGCTGGACGACATCCTCTGGAAGCAGCGTCGCTGGAATGGCTCTTCCGCCTACGCCGAGAGCAAGCTCCACGACGCAATGCTTGCCTTCGCTGTCGCACGGCGCTGGACGGATGTTTTGTCGAATGCGCTGGAGCCGGGCTGGGTACCGACCAGGATGGGTGGACCGGGTGCGCCCGATGACATGGACGAGGCAAACCTCACTCAGGCCTGGCTAGCGGTGAACGACGATCCCGAGGCGCAAGTCACAGGGAAATATTTCTATCACCTCAAGCGGATGAAGCCGAATCCACAGGCCCATGACACGGTGCTACAAGATCGCCTGCTGGCTATTTGCGCTGAAATTTCAGGCGTAACACTGCCAACTTGAGCTTTGTTGTCGGGTCACGACAGCAGGCGGGTACGTTCGGCACCCATCTCGCGCGCCATGACCGCAAGGCGTTCCTGCATGGACGTCGGATGCCAATCGCTGCGCCGGATCATAGCCATGCGTCGGCGCAGGACGCCGCCCTCAATGGGTATTTCTGCGAGGGCCCCGGCCTGCCGCTCGAACAGGAACTGGTCCAGCGACATCAGGGTCAACCATTCGCCCTTGAGCATGAGCCCGCGCGTGACTAGCACCGAACCGCATTCGATGCGTGGTGTCGGTGGTTCAACGCCGTGGCTGCGGAACAGGGTCTCCCAATTGCGCCGCATCGGTACGCCGAGCGCCGGCACCGCCCAGGGATAGGCGAGCAGATCCTCAATGGTGACGACTTTGTTGCGCCGTAGTGGATGCGCACTGTTGCCCACGATAAAAAGTTCGTCATCGAACAGGCCCTCCTGTTCCACGTCGTTGGCTGGCGCCGGATAGCGCATGGCGCCACCGATCACCAGGTCGATGTCGCCATGGCGCAGTGCAATCAGCAACTCCCCGTAAGGAGCTTCACGCACTTCCACGGATGCGCCTGGATGTTCCTGCGTGAATCGCGTCAGCAAATCGGGCAGGAACACTGCGCGCGCCATTGGCAGCGTACCGATGCTGATACGGCCTCCGCCGTGTTTGCCGAGTGCGATTTCGTCCAGTCCGGTGCGCAACTCGGCCAACATCAGACGCACGAAACGCACGAACCGACTGGCCAGATCGGTGGGTCGCACTGCGCGTCCGGCTCGCACCAGTAATTCCGCACCCAGGGCGCCCTGCAGATCCTGCACGGCACGATAGACGGCCGGCTGCGATAGCCCGATCTGCTCAGCGGCGGCGGCATAACTGCTGCAGTTTTCAACCGCCACCAAAGCACGCAGCTGGACCATGCTGACCCGCCGCTCAATATGGGCCAGCGGTGCCAGGCGCGCCGAGCGGCGCACCAGGCGCACGCCCTGTGTGAGATAGCGCAATGCGCGCTCGGTCCGGATGATCCAGGCAACCCCGGCAGTGGTCGGACGCATGCCG
>JBAPPP010000445.1:0-8615 GCA_049280175.1 Rhodanobacter sp. | reverse complement strand
CCCCTGCAGTTGGCATGGATCAGCTATGCCTATCCTATCCTGGTCGCTCCGGCATCGTTCGGTAAGCTCACATACTTCTGAGAATTGGTAATAAAAATGGCTTCCCAATTGGCTATGTAATTTAACTATTTATTTCGATTGGCTATGAAAAAACGCGCCAGATTGGTCATGTAAAAATTGCCTTAGTTCATATATCGTGAAGCCGTCGTTGCAATAGTGATTGAACAGGCAGTGACGTATGCGCAGGTCAAATGACTTAGCCAACGCATAGTTTTTCGTGAGCTTCACAATTCAATTTCAATCGACACGAATGGTATGCCCATGCGTACTAAATTCTATTCGGATGAATTAAGGGCCGAGGCTGTTCGCTTGGTGGTTGAGAAGCGCTACTCGGCATCGGAGGTCGCGTCCAGATTCCACATTCGGAGCGAGACCGTTCTTATATGGGTCAAGCGATTTCGCAACAGCAGGTCGCGTTTGGGTGAGGTCGCTCAATTGAAGACGCGCCTTCATGAAGTCGTCATGGAGCGTGATGTCCTGATCGAACTGACGACCCGTTTGCTGGACAAGGCGGGGTAGATGTTTCTATTCCATTACGATCTTGACAATGACATGTTCGACTGATTTCTACATGGCGGTAACGATTAATTTTTGACGTTACCTCGCTAGTGGGCTGGCTGACCTTGGATGTTGGCTGAATTACGGGTTTGGGCGGAAGCATTCCGACCCATGGTCGATAATAAATCGGAGGACGTTTTCATGAAACTTGGGGCCACAAGGCTTTCCTCAGCAGTCCGTATGGCACTTTCGTTGAGTGCTGTCGTCACGGCGGGCGCCACGAGCGCGGTATTCGCACAAAATCAGCCTGCGCCGACGCAGGGCAATAATCCGGCCGCTCCTCAACAAGCGTCTACCTTGCAGACCGTGGTGGTTACCGGTTCGCACATTCGTCGCGTGGATCTGGAAACGGCCAGCCCGGTCGTCACCATCGATCGCGCGGCGATCCAGGCCAGCGGCAAGCTGACCCTGGGCGATCTGGTACAGGATCTACCCGCGGTGACTGGCGGCAACGTCAATCCTTCAGTCAACAACGGCGGTGGCACCGGCGCCAGCACGATCGGTCTGCGCGGCCTGGGTCCAAACCGCACGTTGATCCTGGTTGATGGTCATCGCATCATCGGCAACCCACTCATCGCTGATGGCGTGGATCCGAACTCGATCCCGGCTTCGATGATCGACCACATCGATGTGCTGACTACCGGCGCGTCCTCGGTCTACGGTTCGGACGCGATCGGCGGCGTGGTCAATTTCATTCTGCGCAAGAATTACCAGGGTGCAGAGTTCTCCGCGAACTTTGGTCAGTCCGACCACAACGACGGCGAGCAGCAGGGTTACAGCTTCACGTTTGGCCAGACGTCCGATAAAGGCAACATCATGGGCGGCGTGGACTACAACAAGACCGACGGCATCGAAGCAGGCAATCGCAAGTTCTCCAGGAACGCGGTGTCGTTGTATGGCACGAATGGAAAGGGCCCGTCCGCACCGCAGCCGGTCACGGCGAATATTGGCGGATCCTCCTCGGGTGCGAATGGACATATCCAGCTGACGGGAACCACCAATCCCGCTTTCCAGGCGGCTTTCGGCGGCGTTCCCAATTGCGGCTACCTGGCGCATACGCCGGGGGCGGGCACGGATACTCCGGCTGGCTACCATTGCTTCGTGAACAATGGGCCGGCCAGCGACAAGTACAACTACGCCACGGTCAACCTGATCCTGACGCCACAGGAGCGCACCAATGCGTTCATCATGGGCAACTACAATCTGACCGATCATGTCATCGCGTACCTGGACGCCTACGTCGACAAGACGGCTTCCAACTTTGCGTTGGCACCGGACCCCTTGACCACCGCTGGCGGACTTGTCATTTCACCCGACAACTTCTTCAATCCGTTTGGTGTCCAGTACGCGAATGGCGCTAGCGATTATGGCGTGCGCCGCACATCATTGGGCCTGCGCGAAACCTTCGCCGGCCTCACCACCGGAGAGGTCCACACCGGGTTAAAGGGTGACTTCCCGATTGGCAACCAGACCTGGCAGTGGGACGCTGGTCTGGACTATGGACATGTCAGCACGACCACGACGGTCACGAAGCTGGTGAATCTTGATATCCTGAATCAGGAGGCCGGTCCCTCTTTCATGAATCCGGCCACCGGCACGGTCGTTTGCGGCACGCCGGGCAACATCATCGTCGGCTGCATTCCGTTCAACCCGTTCGACACCAGCACCCGACAGTCGCTCGCCGCGCTTCAGGCGGCGTCCTCGCCAGGTCTTGCCACGGCTACCGAGATCGAGAAGATCTGGCACGTCGACCTCAATGGTGGCCTGTTCGACCTGCCTGCCGGTACCGTCAATCTGGCGATCGGTGGGGACTATCGCAAGGAATACGAGAACGCCAAGGTCGATGGTTTGCTGACCATCGATCCGGCCACCGGTACCTGCACACTTGGCAGCCAGTGCGCCTCCGGTTTGCAGGGTGGCTACAACGTCAAGGAGGGATACGCCGAACTATTCGTCCCGATTCTGAACGATCTGCCCTTGATCAAGTCGCTCAATGTCGACATCGGCGACCGCTTTTCCAAATACAGCATGGCCGGCACCACCAACAACGTGAAGATCGCCGTCGAATACAAGCCGATCGACGATCTGTTGCTGCGTGGCACGGTGGCCGAGGTGTTCCGTGCGCCGAACCTCTTTGAGGTGTTCGGGTCACCGGCTTCCTCGGCACCCAGACTCTCCACCGATCCTTGCACCGGCTATACCGGCACGCCGGTCGATCCCGCTTGCGTCAATGTACCTACCGACGGCAGCTTTAAAAACACCAACGTGGTTACCGGTGTGCAGGCCGCTACGCTCGCGACCGGTTCCCAATATGCAGGCGTCGCGCTCAAGCCGGAACAAGGTAAGACCTTCGATTTTGGTGCCGTCTATAGTCCGGCGTGGGCCCCTGGCCTGTCCGCCACGGTGGATTTCTGGCATCTGTATCTCAATAACGTCATCACCCCGATTGCACTGCAAAGTGAGCTCGACCTCTGCTCGGCAGGGCAGCTCTTCTACTGCCAGTTCATCCATCGCGTCGACAGTGGCGTCAACCAGGGACAGATCGCGCCGAACACCCTGCAGCCCACGGTCAACCTCGGCACCGCGAGCACGAGTGGTATCGATTTTTCGCTGAATTACAAGCTGCCGGAGTTCTCGTTCGGCCAGGTCAGCGTTGGTCTGAACACGACCTACATGAAGTACTACAACGAGCAAACGGCGCCCGGGACGCCCGCCAACGTCACCTACAACGACGCCGGGCATTACATGCCATTCGGATCCGCTCAGGCCGCGGCCTGTCCGGGTGCTTCCGGCAACTGCCTGTTCCCGCGCTGGAAGGGTCAGGGCTACGTGAATTGGAGATTGGGTAACTGGGACGCTTCTTGGCGCCTGCGCTACATCGGCCGCTTCCAGATGGGTTCGACGAGCCCGTCGCAGGATGTGCATCCGGACGGTTCCTGCTACTTCGGCAGCTACTGCACGATTCAAGGTGCGGTGTACAAGTACGGTGCAACTACCTACAACGACGTCACGCTGGGTTACAACATCGAACCGTTGAATACGCGCGTGGAGTTCGGCGTCAACAACATCTTCGACAAGCAGCCGCCGATTCTGTTTGCCAATAACACGCTCAACGCGAATACCGATCCCAGCGACTTCGACACGATCGGCCGTTTCTTCTTCGGCCGGGTCACCGTCAAGTTCTGAGCGTGATCTGACGTTTTATCCCCTGAGGGTCGCGCATACGGACTGCGCGGCCCTTTTTTTATGGCGCGGCAGCAGTGCGAATGGGGCATCAGTAGAATCGCGGAATGGGCACTTTTTGGGGCGTCTGGTTGGGCAGCTCAAGGAAAATTTCGTCGACGTAGCACCAGCCCCAACCCTCGGGCGGATCGTAACCTTCGATGATGGGGTGATGGGTGGCGTGGAAATGCGCGGTCGCATGGCGCCCCGGCGACTGATCGCAGCAGCCCACGTGGCCGCAGCTGCGGCACAACCTCAGATGCAACCAGGTCGAGCCTGTCTTCAGGCATTCCTCGCAACCGCGCGTTCCGGGTATCACGTTGGCGACGTCCGTAAGGTGGCGGCAGTCGTCGCTCACGGCGCACGATCCCTGATGCGGGCAAGAAACTGATGCAGGGCGGCGACTACCTGTGCGCCTTCACCCACCGCAGCAGCCACTCTCTTGGTGGAACCCGCACGTACATCGCCGATGGCGAACACGCCTGGCGTTGTTGTCTCCAGTGCCATCGGCTCACGGCCCATCGCTGACCACAGCGCTCCACTGCCGGGTTGTCCGGTACATACAAATCCCTTGGCATCGACCAATACGTTGCAACCTTCCAGCCAGGCGGTGTTGGGTTCGGCCCCGGCGAACAGGAACAGGTGTCGCAGCGGTCCCGTCCATTCGTCCCCGGTGTCGTGCCGGCGGAATGTCGCAGCGGACAGGCCGGACTCGCCGCCGTGCAGAGTGACGACCTCGGTGTGGGTGTGCAGGGTGACGTTGGGGAGTGCCGCAATCCGCTCCACCAGATAACGCGACATCCGTGCTTCAAGTCCTTCACCGCGTGCCACCAGATGCAGATGGCTGACTTGCGGCGCAAGGTACACCACCGCTTGACCCGCCGAGTTGCCCGCTCCGATCAAGGCGATCTCCTCGCCTGCGCACAATCGGGCTTCCACTGGCGAGGCCCAATAGGACACGCCAGCACCCTCGAATCGATCCAGGTTCTCGATCTGCGGACGACGATAACGTGCCCCCGAAGCGATCACGATCGTGCGTGCCCGCATCCCCGTGCCATTTTCCAGATGCAGCGTGAACAGGTCGCCTGGTTGCTCGCCCTTGCACTGCAGCGACGTCACGTTGACAGGGATGGCGATTTCCGCCCCGAATTTCTGCGCCTGGGTAAACGCGCGCGCAGTCAGCGCAAGACCGGAGATGCCGGTCGGGAAACCGAGATAATTTTCGATCCGTGCCGATGCACCCGCCTGGCCACCGAACGCAGACGCGTCGAGCACCAGCACCGACAACCCCTCCGACGCTGCGTATACCGCAGTGGCCAGGCCGGCCGGCCCCGCACCGACCACGGCCACGTCGAACACGCGCTCCGGATCCAGCTCCGGCGTGATGCCGACGCAGGCGCCCACCTCGACGTCAGACGGATGCTTGAGCAACGCCCCGTTGGGACAGAGCACGATGGGCAGGTCGGCATCCTGCAGGCCAAAGCGTTCGACCAGCGCCTGGCCATCGCCACCGTCCGCCACGTCGAGCACGGAGTAGGGGTAGCCGTTACGTGACAGAAAGCCCTCGAGATGGACCAGCGCGGGATCGCCCTGACGACCGGCCAGGATGGAGCCGGCGCCCTCCGAAATCAGCGCGGTTCGACGGAGGATGAAAGCGCGCATCACGATTTCGCCGATATCGGCAGAACCAATAATAAGTGCGCGCAAATGCGTCGCGTCGAAAGACAGCACCTCGCAGCCCTTGGCTCCCGCCCATACGGTGGCCAGTGCGGACCGACCCCCGAGCTGGCTAATTTCGCCCGTGAAACTGCCAATGCCGAGAAGGGCAAGGAGCTCTTCCTTGCCGGTCCCATGGCGCCGGCTGATCAGCACGTCACCGGCCGTCACCACGTACACCGGAGCATTGCGCTCACCCGCCGCATAGAGTGTCTCGCCCGCTTCGAAGCGTCGTGGCGCGGCCATCGCGAATCGGCCGACTAGCGCCAGCTGGGTTGCGTTAAGCACAGGGAAGAGCTGTGCGCGGCGTGTTTCGAGTATCGTCATGGTGCGACTCGGCGGCGATAGCTATCTCTGGAGTTTCTTCCTCTGTGGATCGACTGGCAACCTGGTTCTGGCGCGCTACCGGTATGCCGAGTTCGCCAGCGCATCTGGCGTCGCTGACAATCGGGTATCGTCGCTGAAAAGCACCATAGCGAATTATCTTGTTCGACTTCAGTTGCGATGCTCTGGCTTTGCTGTTTGGTTTGGTTGCTTTAGAGCTCTAAGAGCGTTTCGTCCTCCTACGCAGGGCGAGTTACTTGCTCTCGTTTGCCCGAGAGGGCAACAGCCGTTGTGGGAGTGGGTTCAGTCGTGATGCTGTGGCTTTGTTGTTTGGCTTGCTTGCTTTAGAGCCTTAAGGCTCTAAAGCAACAAACCCAAAGTAGAACATCGCGACTGAAGTCGCTCCCACAACAGCCTACCCCGCAAGAGACTACGCGCACCGGTGCGCCGCGCCGGACTTCTCACGCAAGCCGCGAATCGGGTGAGCTACGGAAGATATTGAGCCTGTCCAAGCCACGGTCAATGCCGTCCCGACATGATCGGGATCAGGTGTTGTCGAATGCCTGAGAAACGACCAGGCCCAACTCACTCCAAGGCCCGTGCCAGTACGTAGAACTACGGCAGCTAGTTACGCAAAACCTCCGTACTGAGTGCGCGCAGGAATTGTTAAAGTCACTCTGCCCATTCAGCTTCAATCTGATGGCATCGCGACCAGTGGCTACTGCCAGTGACCACTGGAGTGGAGAGACGCCATCTTCCAGTCCGTGCCGACCTGCAGGTCGGCAAGCTCCAGCGTCGCTCTCGATGGATGTCCGAGCTCCCGGTCTGCAGACCCCGACTCAATGTTTCCGGAGGAGGTTGAATCATGATTCGTCAATGGAGTTTGCCCTTGGGCTTGATGATCGCGGCGGCATGCGTTGCGACACCGACGTGGGCGCTGGATGCGTCGACGCCCGCGCCAAAGGCCGCGCCAAAAGCACAGGCTGCAACTGCTGTCGATCCATCGGCGCTTCACGCGATCGATCTGATGGCGCAGAAGCTGCGGACGTTGACAGCGTTTACCGTGAGCGCCGACGTCACCACCGAAGAAGTGCTCGATTCAGGGCAGAAGGTCAGCTACGGCGGAACGGTGACCTACAAGATCAGGGCCCCCAACAAGTTCTTTGCCGCGCTCGACAGCGATCGCAAGCAACGCAGCTTCTACTACGACGGGTCGACGTTCACGATCTACGCGCCGCGGATGCACTACTACGCACAGAAGCCGATGACCGGCAGAGTGCGCGATCTGGTGGATGTCGCGCAGGAGAAATACGGCATCGAGATGCCCTTGGCCGACCTGTTCTATTGGGGTACGGAGCGGGCTCCGTTGTCCGCGATCCAGTCAGCCGTTGTGATCGGGCCCGCGCACATCAACAAGATCGAATGCGACCATCTGCTGATGCATCAGGGTAGCGTGGACTGGCAGGTCTGGATCGCGCGAGCGACCTTGCTTCCGCAAAAGCTGGTCATTGCCAATCGCGATGATCCAACCCAACCGGAGTACACCGCGACGTTCAACTGGGATACCACCAGCAGCCTGCCCGATAGCGCTTTCGCCTTCACGCCAGGCAAGGATGACCACCCCATCAAGGTCGTTGGAGATACGGCGCAGACAACGGAGGCCTCGCCATGAAACGTCGAAACAACCTCCCGCTTTCGGGACTTTTGTGCGCCGTGATCCTGGCCGTAGCGTGCCTGGTGGCTTCGTCTCCGGCTGATGCTGCCATCCGCGGTGGTGGTGGCGCGCGCGCTGGCGGCGGTGGTGGCGGTGGCGCACGCTCGGCCTCGCGCTCCAGCATCAATGCGCCGGCGGGCAACAGAAATGTCGGCGCCAATGCGAACGGTAATGCGAATCGCAACGTCAACGCGAATGGCAACCGCAACACCAACGTCAACGCGAACCGTAACGTCAACGTCAACAACAACGTCAACGTGAATCGCGACGTCCATGTCGATGTCGACAATGGTTGGGACAATGGTTGGCATGACCATCCCGTCGCCACCGCCGCGGCCGTCACGGCAACGGTCGCCGTCACGGCAGCGGTCGTGGGGTCGATGGTTCACACCATACCGCCCAGCTGCGTGACCGTCGTGCAGAATGGCGCCACGTATTCGCAATGCGGCTCCACCTGGTACCAGCCAAGTTATTCCGGCAGTCAGGTCACCTACGTCGTGGTCAATCCGCCTCACTGATGAGGCGAGTTTCGCAAGCAGGGTGCCGCAGGGAAGCGGACACCCTGCGGTGCCAGGCCGAAGCCAGCCGCTGATCTGACGGGCTACGATTACGGGTCGGGATCGGTCGTCCAGAAACTTCAGGTGCATCGGCATGTATCAGCCATGTTGTGGGGTTGCAGCCTGAGATCTTGCGGCGCAAGATCAAGCAACCATCAACGACGCGATCCTTGGTGATCAACCTCTCCATCGACGCGGATTGCTCTCGGGAGGGATCAGCAATGAAAAAGCTCATGTTGGTTAAAACAGCCGTGCTCGTCAGTGCGTTGTTGCTCGCCCAGTTGGCATCGGCCGCGCCGGTCGAATGCAAAATGTCATTCAACATTTCGGGTTGGTCGCTGATCTACAAGCACTCCAGCGGAACAGGCAAGATCACTTGTTCCGACGGGACAAGGATGAACGTCAAGATCACCGCCAACGGTGGTGGTCTCACGGCCGGCAAGTCGAAAATTGAGGGTGGCATA
>JBAPPP010000444.1:0-2584 GCA_049280175.1 Rhodanobacter sp. | reverse complement strand
TATGTGCCGCACGGCGGCAATGAAAGCAGCCATCTTAGCGGCATCCTTGATTCCGGGCGAAGCCTCGACGCCGCTGGCCACGTCCACCGCCCACGGCCGCGCGATGCGGATAGCTTCGGCGACATTCTGCGGATT
Organism: Rhodanobacter sp.; assembly: GCA_049280175.1. Taxonomy (GTDB): domain Bacteria; phylum Pseudomonadota; class Gammaproteobacteria; order Xanthomonadales; family Rhodanobacteraceae; genus Rhodanobacter. Next base: position 2,449 of record JBAPPP010000444.1, on the reverse strand, counting down.
CAGCCCGCCGGCCAGGATCAAGGGCTGCACCAGACCGCTCGGCATGCGCGACCAGTCGAACACGCGACCGCTGCCGCCGGCCTCGCCGAGGCCATGACCGTCCAGCAGCAAACCGGCCGCACGCGGGTAATCGTGCAAGCGCGACAACGCCGGCTCGCCCTCACCCATCGCGATGGCCTTCAGGTAGCGCTGCCCGAACTGCGCGCACCACGCATCGTCTTCCTGCCCGTGAAACTGCAGCAGGTCCGGCTGCACGACCCGCATCACCTCGTGCACCAGCGCTGCGTCGTCGTCCATGAACAACGCCACCGCCGTGACAAACGGCGGCAGCGCACGGCGTATTTCGGTTGCCCGCGACAACTCGACCCGACGCTGACTACGCGCGGTGAACACCAGGCCGATCGCATCGGCGCCAAGACGCGCGGCCAGCAGCGCATCCTCGACCCGGGTCATCCCACAGCATTTGATGCGAGTCACTGACCCTTCGTTCATGGACTTGACCCGGTCATGCTGACCTCGGCCGGCAAGCCCCAGTGCGACGGATAGCGCGGGCCAAGAAAGGTCAGTCCCGACGCGGGCGCGGTCGGTCCGGCGACCTGACGATCGCAGCCAGCCAGCAATTCGGCCATCCATGCCACGGGTCGTTCGCCGCGGCCGATCAGCAGCAGCGATCCGACGATATTGCGCACCATGTGATGCAGGAACGCGTTGGCCTCGATCTCGACGAAAAGCTGTTCGCCATCGCGACGCACACTCACCGCCAGCACGGTGCGACGTGGATGTGCGGCCTGACATGACAACGCACGAAAGGCTCCGAAATCATGTTCGCCGAGCAGCGCCTGCGCTGCCTCGTGCATGCGTTCGGCATCCAGCGGCAGGCGCTCCCAGGTCACGTAGCGCGCGTCCAATGCTGCACGCACCGGCCGGTTCAGGATGTGATATCGATAACGCCGACTGCGGGCGGCATAGCGCGCATGAAATTCCGCGGCTACCGGCTGCGCCCACAGCACAGCCACGGTGTCGGGCAGGTTGGAACAGGCACCCAGCACCCAACTACGCATATCGCGCTGAGCTTCGGTGTCGAAATGCACGACCTGGCAGCGGCCATGCACACCGGCATCCGTGCGCCCTGCGCAACTGATCTCGACGGGATGCGCGGCAACTCGCGACAGCGCGTTCTCTACTGCTGTCTGCACGCTGGCGTCGGATTTCAGGCGTTGCCAGCCGTAGAAATCAGTGCCGTCGTATTCGATGCCAAGGGCAATGCGCATGAAGTTGGTAAAAGTTCGATGAAAGTCTGGAAAGATTAGCAGCCCACCGGCGAAGTCGGGCTGGCAAGGCTGTCGCGGCCATAAACGCAATCGGGCCGGCAAGCCGGCCCGACACGTCACGCAGGCTGCGCCGAGGTGGATTTAGTGAAGAGTCTCCAGCAGGCGCTTGGCGACATCCTGCTGCATCTGGCTGCCTTCCTTGACCACTTCCCCGAGCATGGCGCGGGCGCCGTCGGCGTCACCCATATCCAGATAGGCGCGAGCCAGATCGAGCTTGGTGTCTACCGGGTCATCGCTGTATTCGCCCAGCTCATTGCCCTGGCCGCCCGATTGATGCTCATTTTCGTCGAAATGCCAGCCCGAAGCCTGCTCGGCCTGCGCAACCGCAGTCGCCTCGTGATGCGCTTCCGCCACATGTTCGGCGACAGCTGTCCGGTCCGACGCCACATCAGTAGCCGCCGGCCCGCTCAGGTCAAAATTGAAGTTGTATTCACTGACCTTCCTGGGGGTCTGCGGCGGCAAGGGCGGCATCGATGATGCGACCGTGGACGCATGGTCGACAGTGGCGAAGTCGTCGACACCGAAATCGTGAGTGCCCGCAATTTCTTCGTGCGCCGGCGACACCGCCTGCTGGGCGAACAAAGGATGACCCGGCACCAGGTCCTCACCCATGTGCACTACGTCCTGCCACTCATCCTGCTGCGGATCGGTGATGTGCGCATGCATGGCTTCGGCAGCGGCCTCGAAGTGGTCGACGTCGCGGCGCGAGTAATACAGGGTGACCAGTTCCAGATGCAGGTGGATGTCGTCCGGATGCTCGGCCAGCTCGTCGAGGAGCTCATCCTGGTCGACGTCGTCGCCATCGTGCTCCGCCGGTGGCGTCGATTCGAAACGATCCGCCAGCGACGATGAGGGCTTTGGCAACGGTGCTGCAGCAGGCTTGCGCCGGCGTAGCAGACCCACCAGCAGCAACAGAACCACGACCGCGCCAACGGCCCAGGCCCATGTCTCCATGTACCAGGGCTGTTCATCAACTGGCGGAGCGTTATGCGTGGCGACAGGCTTGACGGTCGGCTTGACCGGCGCGGGCTTTGCCGCCGCGACCACGGTCGAAGCTGAACTCGCAGCCGATGCGCTGGCGGCCGCTACCGGAGCTGCCGTCATCGCGGTGGAGCTTG
>JBAPPP010000443.1:0-2307 GCA_049280175.1 Rhodanobacter sp. | reverse complement strand
GGCAGGTCGCATCAGACATACACATGACGCCTTCGTATTGCTGCATGGATGCCAGGATGAGCCGCTCGGCGCTGGAACGGATCAGGTAACGAGGCTCTATTGGATCGATCTCAAAGCGCAGCTCTTCGGACACTTCGGCACGGCCGTTGCCTCGCGCTGTCGAATAGTTGTTCAGCGGTTTCCAGCAAAGCACCGGCCGATCGGCCGGTACTTTGGATCCTTATTCGAGATAACGAGCGGCAAAAGCATCGATGCGAGCGATCGCGGACGGTACGTGCATGCGTATGCATATGCGTACGCAACTATTGTCGAAGCACCTATGCTGGATTTCGGAAGTCCTTCGTTCGATGACTAGCATCAAGCCATGGCAGAGCACCGTCACGAAACCTTTAGCCTGCTGAAAGCGACACACGTATGGGGTGAACGAGCGCCGGCGATGCCTGAATTGCGACAGATTTACAATGGCCGCGTCTATCCCGCAAAGCTCGTTGGCGATAGCCCATAGGTAACGTCGAAGTTCTGTGCTTGCAACTCTACAATCCGATCAGCGGACTTCCATCTTGCTGGCAGCAATTTCACCCACTTCAGCAGCAGGCAGCAGTGGAAACTCGCAGCAGGGTCGGCGGTAGTCATCGCGCTTGACCCTACATGGAACTGCCAACTCTTCTGTCATCAGTGATGCACTTGAGAGGCGCCGATTATGTTTCTTGAGCTCGACGGACACGGACCGCACTACGCTCAGCTGACCCGCGCGATAAAGGCGGCTGTTCTCAGTGGGCGGCTGGCTTCCGGCTCGCAGCTGCCACCCACCCGTACGCTGGCGCAGGAACTTGGTCTATCGCGCATTACCGTCCTGGCTGCCTACGAGCAGTTGCGCGCCGATGGCTTCATCACGGGCCGCGTGGGCTCGGGTAGCTATGTCTCCACGTTGCAGATCACGCCCGCCCTACCCCGCCCGGAAGCCACGGTCGCGCCACCATCGCGCTATGCCCAACGCTCCCGGCAAGTCCATGACCGAATGATTCCTCTTCTGCACAACGGTCTGCCCTACAACCTGCAATATGGAAACCCACTGACCAATCCCGCCCTGAATACAGCGTGGGGTCGCGAGCTGGCGCACGCCGCCGCCTACACTCCGATGAGAGGTGTCGGCACCCAAGGGCTGGAGGCCCTGCGCCAGCAGGTATGCGATTACCTGGCGCGCCGCCGCGGCATCAAAGTTTTTTCGGAAAATGTGCTGATCGTCAACGGCACCCAGCAAGCCTACACACTGAGCGCACGTGTACTCATCGACGAAAATGACGCTGTCGTGATGGAGGAGCCGCACTATTTCGCGGCGTATCAGGCACTGATCGCCCACGGTGCAGTCGTCCATGCCGTACGCACCGACAACGACGGTATCGTCTGTGACGAGCTGCCTGAGATCGCTCCTAAATTGGTCTGCGTCACGCCTTCCCATCAGTTCCCGAGTGGCGTCGTCATGTCACTACCTCGGCGGCTGGAACTGCTGCGTTATGCGGCGTTGAAACAGTGCTGGATCCTGGAAGACGATTACGATGGCGAATTCCGCTACGACGGCCACCCGCTGGCCGCGCTGCGCTCGCTCGATGACGGCGACCGCGTCATCTACGTCGGCACGTTTACGAAAGCAATGTTCGGTTCGCTGCGGTTGGGCTACATGGTGGTGCCGGCGGCACTACGCCGGGATTTCGTCACCGCCAAGTATTACAGCGATATCTCCTCGTCAGGCATCGAGCAAACGGCGCTGGCGCATTTCATGGACGACGGTGGTTTCGAGCGACATTTGCGACTCACACGTAGAGAGCTGCAGGCACGTCGCGAGGCGATGGTCGACAGTCTGCGCAAACATGCTGGCGACCGCGTCGATATTGTCGATACACCCGCAGGCATGCATGTCGTCGTCTGGCTTCGCCACTACGACTACGCACTCACCGATGCACTCATCGCGCTGGCCCACACGCGCGGGCTAGGCTTGCATCCGATGGCACCGCACTATCTGAAAAAGCCACGATGCCCTGGCTTGATTCTCGGTTACTGCAGCCTGTCGCCGAGCGCCCTGCGTGAGGCAATGAAGCTGTTCGGTGAATGCCTGGATCTGATCGACGCAAAAGCGCGCGCGTCACGTCACGTCGCCTGACTCGGAATATCCAATACCCGACGGATCAGCACCGGCCCCCTCGCTACTGCCACACCAACTGGGCAGGGCTTTGCGGAATCCGCGCAAGCTACTCAATGTAGATCTCCCGCCGCTGCGTTTGCATACCACGCCAAGCGGCCTCGTGGTTT
>JBAPPP010000442.1:0-1508 GCA_049280175.1 Rhodanobacter sp. | reverse complement strand
CCAACCGGCGTACCACGTTCCGTTCCTCGACCAGTTCCGGCGGAATGGGGACGTCCGAGGGCGGCGGATCAGGCTGCGTACTCACCACACCGGCACCATGCCATGCCGAAGCACGCTGTGACAGGGGATACGTCAAGGTGGGGGGCTCGTCGTGGTCACGATCAGGCAACCCGCTGCAGCAGCACCTGTTCGATCAGCGCGACGAGCACCTCCTTGACCGACTCGCGGTTGCGCGCGTCGCAGTGCACAACGGGAATCGCCTCGTCCACACCCAATGCCTCGCGGACCTCGTCCAGGTCGAACCGGTCCGCGCCGTCGAAATCGTTCACTGCCACGATGAACGGTGTGGACTTGTCCTCGAAATAGTCCAGCACCGGGTAGCAGTCCTCGATCCGCCGGGTGTCCGCGATGATCACCGACCCGAGCGCACCGGTCGCGAGGTCGTCCCACAGGAAGTCGAACCGCTCCTGGCCGGGTGTGCCGAACAGGTACAGGATCAGCGACCTGTCCAGCGTGATCCGGCCGAAGTCCAGTGCCACCGTGGTTGTGGTCTTCGCGCTGAGCAACGACGCGTCGTCGATGCCGACCGATCGTTCGGTCATCGATGCCTCGGTGGTCAGCGGCTCGATCTCGGAGATCGCGCCGATGAAGGTGGTCTTGCCGACCCCGAACCCACCACTGATGACGATCTTGACGGCGGATGGTCCAGTGGACTGCATCACGCCGGCACGTTCAGAGCGCCCGTACAAGGTCCCTGATCCTCTCGATCACGTGCACTGGCAGCTCAGTGGGCTCGTGCAGCGAGACATAGTTCCCGGTGAACAGGTCCGCGATCAGGACCCGCGCCACCCCGAGCGGGACCCCGAGCCTGGCCGCCACCTCGGCCAGCGAGACCGGGTTCTGCGCCAGTTCGACGATCTGGCGCTGTTCGAACTGCAGCGGTGCGGACAGCGCTGCCGGCAGAGCTTCGACAAGGGTCTCGATCCGCAGGCCGTCGTGCAGTGGCCGGGTTCGGCCCCGTGTCACGATGAACGGCCGGACGAAGACACCATCGCCCTGGTCGGTCGCGGACTGCCCGGTTCCGACACCCTGGTCGGGTTCGTGGCTCGACATCATGGTCGAGTCGAACCAGGACTGGGGCTGCGTCACGGGGATCATGCGCGGGTCCGGCAGGCGTGGCTCGTCGTCCCCTCTCATCGGCGTCCCTCCTTTGGACTCCGCGCGCCGAAAGGGCTCGAACAAAGCGGCACCGCGCTTCGCTCGGAACCGCTCATCTCAGCAGGGTCTCTCGCAGCTCGGAGATCAGTCCCGGGGTGAGCAGTCCGCCGGCCCGTTCGGCCAGCACCGCGATCTCGTAGCCGATCAGGCCGATATCGCACCGCTCGTCCGCGAGCACCGCGATGCAGCTCCCGTCGGTGATGGTGGACACGAGCAGGAACCCGCGCTTCATCTCGATCATTATCAGCCGCAGGCCGTCGAATTCGTAGTACCTCGACGCACTCTTGGCC
>JBAPPP010000441.1:0-17750 GCA_049280175.1 Rhodanobacter sp. | reverse complement strand
CCTCGCAACCGACGCCTTCCAGTACCTGTGGCGCCAGCGCACCGGGAATACCGTTGCCGCAATCGACGACGATCTTCAGGCTGCGCTCGGCCAGCACATCGGAGACGATTTTCTCGAGGTAGTCCGGCCCCACGTCCACCTGTCGCAGGCTGCCCTGTCCACCACTTTCCAGCGCGCCGCTGGCGATGCGTTGATACAGGTCCTGAATTGCGCCTTCGGCCAGCGTCTCGCCGCCGACCACGATCTTGAAGCCGTTATAGTCCGGCGGATTGTGGCTGCCGGTGACCGCCACGCCGCAGCCAGTATTGAAACGATAGGCTGCGTAGTAGACGACCGGCGTCGGCACCGCGCCCACGTCGATCACGTCGATACCCGCCGCGCGCAAACCATCGGATAGCGCACCGGCGAGCTCCGGACCGGACATGCGACCATCACGACCGATCACGATTTCGCGCAGGCCCTTCTCGCCCATCAGCGTGCCGATCGATTGGCCGAGCGCTCGCGCAACGTCCTTGTTCAAGGTTTTGCCGACCACGCCGCGTACGTCGTACGCGCGGAAGATACTCGGATCCACCGCGGGCGCCGCCGTGACCGGGGGTGCTGGCGGCTTGGCAACCACGGGCGGCGTCGGCTCAGCCAACGTGCGGGTATTCTCGATCCTTTCGGGCAGCGCCAACTCCTCAGGCACCAGCGTCGACGGCTCGCGCAGACGCGTGCGCAACCACAGCAGAAACATCCCGCCGCCCAACCCGAGCAGCGTCAACAGTGCGCTTAGCAGCCAGGAGCGCGGCAATACAATGAACGCACCGGGCAAGCCGGCGCCCACACTGAACAGGCTGCCGGCAACCGGCTTGCCCATTTTCTCCGCTTCGGCAGAGCCGGCCCCGTTGGACAGCAGCTGCAGGTCGCCACGCTCATTGCCTTGACGCAGATCCAGCCGGCCGCCCGCCGGCGAGATGGACTCGAATCGTTGCTGCAATGGCGCAAATGGCAACTCGACCCAGGCCCAGGCCTTTACTTGCGAGGGCGACCCCAAGGGAATCACCAGGCTCAGCCGGCGATCACCATTGCCAAAGGACACACTTTGCGCCGGTGGCATCCCATCGACGCTCTGCGCCGCCATCAGCTGGGCCGCCTTGGCATAGCCGAACTCACGGTAGTTGGCGTGCAACACCTCGCTCAGATCGCCGCTGTACAGCTCCAGTTTTTTGGCTTGCGGCAATTGCTGGCGCAATGCCGCCGCCGCCTTTACCGGGTCGCTCATGAGGGTGTTCGGATCCGCCGCGGCCAGCACCTTCATGACGCTGCCGCGCTCGCTGGCAATCTCTGCGATCAGCGCCTGCACGGCCTCGTTCTGTGCGGCATGCACGTGCTCGATGGCGTTGCTTTCATTGGCAATCAACCAGGTCTGCCAGGCGCAGAACAGCCCCACCAGCAACAGCAGCGTGCCGCCGGCCAGTGGCAACTGATGTCGCCAGTCGATCTGCAGGCCACGCAGACGCGACCCGGTGATGCTTATCGCCATATCCTGCCCCCGCAGGTTGTGCATGCCAGGCCGATCAACTTTGCATCGGCGCGCTTCACATCGGACCCACCCATCCTACTTGATACCCGTCGAACCAAACCCGCCGTCACCGCGTTCGCTCGGTGCAAAAGTCGTCACGATATTCAGCCGCGCCTGCGCAACCGGCACCAGCAGCAGCTGAGCGATGCGGTCCCCCACCGCGATCGTGTAGGACTGGGTGCCACGATTCCAGCATGAAATCATCAACGGGCCCTGGTAGTCGGCATCGATCACCCCGACCAGATTGCCCATCACCAGACCGTGCTTGTGGCCGAGCCCCGAGCGCGGCACGATCAGTGCGCACCAGCCCGGGTCACCGATATGGATCGCGATGCCGCTGGGCACCAGCGCACTCTCGCCCGGCGCAAGCGTCAGCGGTTGCTCGAGTGCGGCGCGCAGATCCATGCCGGCGCTGCCCAGGGTGGCCGCCTCGGGTAGTGGAATGCTGTCACCGAGACGCGGATCGAGAATCTTCAGTTCGACGTCAATGCTCGGCCGATCCATCAGGGACGCCCGGATCGGTAGCGCTCGGCCACCTGCGCGATCAGCTGTTGTGCCAGCTCCGGTTTGGACGCACGCGGCAGCTCGAGCGCGCCATCGGCCCAGTACAGAGTCAGCGCGTTGTCGGCAGCCTCGAAACCGAGGCCGCCGCCAACCTGATTGGCAGCGATCATGTCCAGACCCTTGCGGCGCAGTTTGCCCTGCGCGTAGCTCGCCACATCATGGGTCTCGGCGGCAAATCCGACCAGGAACGGGTGCACGGTTTTCGCCGACAGGCTCGCCAGGATGTCCGGATTTTCACTGAGCTGCAGGGAGAACCCGGCGCCATCGTGCTTCTTCAGCTTGTGCGTTGATACTTCTTGCGGGCGATAGTCACCCACGGCGGCCGCGCCGATATAGATGTCCGCCTGCGTAGTGGCATCGAGTACGGCCGCATGCATCTGTGCCGCGCTGCGCACGTCGATGCGCTGCGCGATACCCACGGGCGTGGCGAGACTCACCGGTCCGGCGACCAGGGTCACCCTGGCACCCGCCTGCGCGGCGGCCTGCGCGATCGCAAAACCCATGCGGCCGGAGCTGCGGTTGCCGATGAAGCGCACCGGGTCGATATCCTCGTAAGTCGGCCCAGCGCTGACCACCACGTTCAAGCCGGCCAGGGCGCCGCCGCCGAACGAGGCCACCAACGCTTCACGCAGCTCATGGGGTTCCAGCATGCGACCGCTGCCGATATCGCCACAGGCCTGCTCGCCTGCAGCCGGCCCCAGCAGATGCGCGCCGCGCTGACGCAGTGTTTCGATATTTGCCTGTACCGCCGGATGCGCCCACATCTGCTGGTTCATTGCCGGCGCGAGATACAGCGGCGCGGCGCTGGCCAGACACAGTGTGGTCAGCAGGTCATCGGCCAGCCCGTGTGCCAGCCGCGCCAGCAAGTCCGCGCTGGCGGGCGCGATGAGAATACGTTCAGCCCAGCGCGCCAGTTCGATATGCCCCATCGCCGCTTCGGCCTGCTCGTCCCACAGGCTGACCCGCACGCTCTGGCCGGACAACGCCTGAAACGTGGTCGGGCTGACGAAGTGCGTCGCGCGCTCCGTCATCACCACGCGCACTTGCGCATCCAGATCGCGCAGGCGACGGACTAGTTCGCAGGACTTGTAGGCGGCGATGCCACCGGACACTCCCAGCAGAATACGGCGTTGAGCAAGACTCATGTAAGACGGGCCTGACAATCGGGCAGAGATGTAGCTTACCGGATTCGTTCGGCTCAACCGCTGCACGAGATGGACGGCAACCCGCAGGCTACCGAGATGAGTATCCGCGATTGGCCTGAAGGTGAACGTCCCCGCGAAAAGCTGCTTGGCACTGGCAGCGCCGGGCTGTCCGACGCCGAGCTGCTGGCGGTGTTGCTGGGCAGTGGCAGTCGGGGCAAGGACGCCATTGCGCTGGGCCGCGAACTGCTCATCAACGCTGGCAGTCTGGGCGCGCTGCTAAGTCGCCCCGAGCAGCAGATCCGTGCCAGCGGCCTGGGCCCGGCCAAACGGGCGCGGATCATCGCCGCGCTGGAACTGGCCCGGCGCAGTCTGGCCGAAGAACTGCAGCAACGGCAGAGTCTGGGCAATCCGCGCGACAGCGGCGATTACCTGCGGGCGCGCCTGCGTCATCTGCCGTACGAGGTGTTCGGCTGTCTATACCTGGACAATCGCCACCGCGTACTGGCCTTCGAGGAGCTGTTTCGCGGAACCGTGGATGGCGCCAGCGTGCATCCGCGCGAAGTGGTGCGGGCGTGCCTGCAGCACAACGCCAGCGCCGTGATCTTTGCGCACAATCACCCCTCCGGCGTTGCCGAACCCAGTGCCGCCGACCGGGCGATCACCCACGATCTGCGCGACGCACTGCAGCTCGTTGGCGTGCGCGTGCTCGATCACCTGGTGATCGGCAGCGGTGAGCCTGTATCGATGGCCGCCCGCGGCCTGCTTTGAGCCTGCCAGCCGCCGGATAGCCGGCGTCGTGGCTCAGACACCAAAAAAACGGCGTGGTAGTGAACCACGCCGTGGGGCCGATTGAGTAAGGGGAGAGAGCGGCGTCTCCAGATGCCTGTCATGGAGGGGAGTCATGCTTGGCACGCAGGCAGTGTCGCAGCGCCGCATGACAAAGCCATGACGTCCATCGCACGAAGTTTGGGCCGGCAGGTTGCCGAAACTTATACACAAAGTAGTGATATAGGCGCTTGCCGGGCCTGTCGTGCCCCCAACGACAGATTGTTCGTGTAATTGATTGATATTGATACGTTATTATTTTAACAAGCCTGATTTCACCAGCAAAGGAGCCCCGTTCTACCGCCCGTCTCAAGCTTTCCCCACAGACTTATCCACAAGACTGGCCACCGCAGTGCATCAAAACGCGGGTGAGCCTTGGCGATGCCGCTCGGAGTCCGCCGCCGCTGACCCCCGCGTTCGACCGCAAGGCGGTCTGTTAGAATTGGCGGTTCCATCAGGAAATGATCCCGCCCCGTGAAAGCACAGTTGCGCGACCTAGTTTTGCAGGCCATCCAGACCCTGCAAAGCGATGCCACCCTGCCCGCCGACCTGCCACCTCCGGGGTTTGTGATCGAACGTGCGCGCAGCCGCGAACACGGTGATTTCGCCTGCAATGTGGCGATGCTGCTGGCCAAGCCAGCGCGCCTCAAGCCGCGTGATCTGGCCGAGAAACTGGTGGCCGCATTGCCGGCGAATGCGCTGGTGGAGAAGGTGGAAATCGCCGGTCCCGGTTTCATCAACTTCTATCTGGCCGCGGGGGCGTATCACGCTGAGCTGCAGCAGATCCTGGATCAAGGCGACGCTTACGGCCGCAGCCACAGCGGCGCCGGCAGGATGGCGGGCGTGGAATTTGTCTCGGCCAACCCGACCGGCCCGCTGCATGTGGGCCACGGCCGCGCCGCGGCGATCGGTGACTGCCTGAGCAGGCTGCTTGAGGCCACCGGCTGGAATGTGCAGCGCGAGTTCTACTACAACGACGCCGGCGTGCAGATCGCGAACCTCGCGATCTCGGTGCAGGCGCGTGCGCGCGGCATTACCCCGGACGATAGCGGCTGGCCGGAAAACGGCTACCGCGGCGACTACATCGCCGATGTCGCACGCGCCTATCTCGATCGCGAGACGGTCATGGCCGATGGCGAGGCGGTGACCGGCGCCGGCGATGTCGACGATCTCGACGCGATCCGTCATTTCGCCGTGGCTAGCCTGCGCCGCGAGCAGGATCTCGATCTGAAGGCATTCGGTGTCGGCTTCGACACCTATTTCCTCGAGTCGTCCCTGTACACCGACGGCAAGGTGGAAGAGACCGTTCGCGAGCTGGTTGCGCACGGCCACACCTATGAAGAAGGCGGCGCGCTGTGGCTGCGCACGACGGATTTCGGTGACGACAAGGACCGCGTGATGCGCAAGTCCGACGGCACCTACACCTATTTCCTGCCGGATGTTGCCTATCACCTGAGCAAGTGGCAGCGCGGTTACGAGCGCGCGATCACCGAACTCGGCTCCGATCACCATGGCTCGCTGGCTCGCGTGAAGGCCGGCCTGCAGGCGCTCGATACGGGCATCCCGAAGGGCTGGCCGGAATACGTGCTGCACCAGATGGTGACGGTCATGCGCGGCGGGGAGGAAGTGAAGATCTCCAAGCGTGCCGGCAGCTACGTCACTCTGCGCGATCTGATTGACGAAGTCGGCCGCGATGCCACGCGCTTCTTCCTCATCTCGCGCAAGTCCGATTCGCAGCTGGTGTTCGATGTCGATCTGGCCCGTTCGCAGACGCGTGACAACCCGATCTACTACGTGCAGTACGCTCACGCCCGCATCTGCCGGGTATTCCGTCAGATGACGGAGAAGGGCTGGACGTTCGACGTGAGCGACGGCCTCGCTCAACTGCATCTGCTCGACAACGAGGACGAACAGATCCTGCTGACCGAGTTGTCGAAGTACCCGGAGCTGGTCGAAACTGCAGCCGCCAATCTCGAACCGCATCTGCTGGCCACCGCGTTGCGCGAGCTGGCCAATGCGCTGCATAGCTTTTACGACAAGCACAAGGTTTTGATCGACGACAAACCGCAGCGCGAAGCACGCCTGGTGTTGCTGATGGCTACACGTCAGGTACTGAAGAATGGTCTTGAATTATTGGGCCTGAGCGCCCCGGAGAGCATGTAATGGCAGCACGCAAGGGCAGGGGCCGGCAGGCCGTGCGCAATGGCAACAATGGTTTCCCCGGCTGGGGCTACGCGGTCATCGGCATCCTGGTCGGCGCGATCCTGGCCGTCGTGATGATGCGCGGCAGCTTGCTGAGCAGCCTGCAAAAGCCCGCAGGCCCGCAGGCGAACCCGCAGGCTACCGCCCAACCCGGCAGCGAGCCGGGCGTGGTCGAACCCACCGCCAGCGAGACTGCGCCGAAGAAACCGCAATACGATTTCTATTCGGTGCTGTCGGAAAAAGAAGTGCGTATCCCGGACGCTGAAATCAGCGCGCAGGCGCGTGCCGAACAGCAGCAAAAGCAGCTTGCCGCTCAGCAGCAGGCCCAGCAGGAAGCTCCCGCCCAGCAGCCACCAGCCGCTGCGCAGCATGCAACTCCCAACACCCATGCTCCGGTCGCCGTCAGCGAAAACATCACGGCCGCTCCCGTCAGCGCGGCACCAGCGCCTGCTACCGGCAGCGGTTACCTGCTGCAGGTCGGCGCCTTCCCAAGTGCCGCCGATGCGGAAACGTTGAAGGCCAAGCTCGCCATGCAGGGTTTCATCGCCAACGTGCAATCCGTCAGCATCAGTGGCCAGACCTATCACCGCGTCCGCCTCGGGCCGTTTCCCTCCGCCACCGAGCTGGAATCGACCAAGCAGCGTCTGGCCAGCGCAGGGATCAATGCGATTGCGCTGAAAGAAGGGAAGTAGGCGGCAGCAGGATGTTCATCTTGAAAGGCCGCGCATCTGCGCGGCCTTTTCGTTTGGATGGCCAAAACCGCATACCGTCACATGAACGTATACGATCGAACGCTGATCACTGTCGGCGCTTGAGTCGGATCAACGCCGAAATGTCGTCATCGCCATAGCCTTCGCTCATCAGCTGCGCGTAGTCGGCGAGCGAGCGCTCGATCACACCGGTCGCGGTGCCCGCCTGTTCGGCGATGCCGTGAACGATGGCGAGATCCTTGTGCAGCAAGGCCAGCTTGAAGCCGACGCTGAACTCATCACGCAGCATGGTGGCGCCGCGCTTGTCCAGGAACCAGTTGCCGGCAGCGCCAGCGCCGAGCGTGGGGATCAAGCGGTCGGGATCCAGGCCCAGCGCGTCGCCCAGCGCGAGGCCCTCGCAGACCGCCTGGGCGATACCGGCTACCAATACCTGGTTCACCGCCTTGGTCGCCTGACCGGCGCCAACCTCGCCGAGATGGGTGACGCGCAACGCATAGGCTTCCAGTACCGGCAGCGCCCGTTGCAATACATCAGCGTCGCCACCGACCATGACGGACAGCTTGCCGTTCTTTGCACCTTCCACGCCGCCGGAAACCGGTGCATCGAGGAAGTACGCACCGACTTGCATCAACTGCGCCGCTGCTCGCTTCGCGGTATCCGGCGCCACGGTGGAATGGTCAATCACGATCGCGCCGGGCTTGAGGTGCGGCGCGAGTGCCTCGACCAGGCCGAGCACATCGGCGTCGGCAGTGACGCACAGCGCGATCACGTCGCACTGTGCGGCTAGTTCTGCCAACGTGGTCGGCGCAAGGACATCCCATTCGCGTGCGAGTGCCTCGGCCTTTGCCGGTGTGCGATTCGCCACGGCATGCAGCAGGCCCTTTGCCTTGAGATGACCCGCCATGGGTGCACCCATCGCGCCGAGTCCGATAAATGCTGTTTTGAGGCCGGCTGCCTTGAGCGTCATGGGTGTTTCCTGCGGGATTCGGGATTTGATGGGTAGATTATCGCGAGCACCGAACCCTCACCTCAATCCTCTCCCGAGGGGAGAGGAAGCGAACGCAAGAAGCAGGGTACTTTATTGGAGCTGGCGAGCACCGAACCCTCACCTCAATCCTCTCCCGAAGGGAAAGGAGGCAAAGGCGAGGCGCTCAACGAAGATCGGCCGCGCGGTGGACGTCATGCGTCACGAACGGATGCTCGGGATCGGGCGCGTCGAACCAGTGTGGATGCGTCAGCGTGTGCTGCATGTCGGCCACGCCGCTTTGCCAGTGCCCGCGCATGCTGCTCGCGCTGAACTCGTAGTCCTTGTAGTGCCCCTCGTAGGGTTTGTTGCTGTAGATCAGATGGATCAGGTTGGTCCTCGCACCATTAGCGCGCGCCTCAGCGCGGCGAAAGGCCGGATTGTCGCGCTGATCGAGCGGCACCAGCGCCATCAGATCATGCAGCAGGCGCTGCTGCTCGCAGTTCTCATGCATGTATTCGGTGACCAGCCGGGTGCGGCTGGAATACTGGATCTCCTTGGCCCGCTCGGCGACACCGGTCATGTCGGTCGGCAGCGTATTCCCCGCGCTCCACAGGTCGACCTGCAGGATCAGCGCATCGCGATGCGGCCGCTCGGTCAACACCTTGTACAGCGGGGTGTTGGAGACGATGCCGCCATCCCAATAGAACTCTCCGTCGATTTCCACCGCCGGAAATCCCGGCGGCAACGCGCCGGAGGCCATGAAGTGTTCGGTCTTGAGCACGCCGTGCGTGTTGTCGAAATACGCGAAGTTGCCGGTGCGCACGTTCACCGCACCGATCGACACGCGCATGCTGCGCGGATCGTTGATGCGATCGAAATCGACCAGTTTTTCCAGCGTGGCGCGCAGCGGTGCCGTGTCATACCAACTCGTCGTGGCCGGGCTGGTGTGCTTCTGCAGCAGCGGTGACGACACCCGTGGCCGGAAGAAACCGGGCTGGCCCTCGATCATTGTGCGCCATGCGGCGAATCCGCTGAGGCCGTTCTGTATCGTCAGCGGCCACGCCAGACTGTCGAATAACGTGGGCGCTGGCCAGAAGGCGGGCTGGCAAATCGTGTCCCAGAATTGGTGCAGTCGTTCGACCCGCCGTTCGGGCGCGTTGCCGGCAATGATCGCCGCATTCAGTGCGCCGATCGAGATCCCGGCGAGCCAGTTCGGCCGCAGCCCGACCTCATGTAGCGCTTCGTACACGCCAGCCTGATATGCACCCAACGCACCGCCGCCTTGCAGCACCAGAGCGACGCTGCGGTAGTCGCGCGCCACCGCGTCGGCCAGCGTCATTGGCGTCTGTTTGCGTTTTTCGTTTGCCATGGCGCTTTCGGCTTTCTTGTGTTTGCCATTCATGGCGTCACTGTTTTTTGGTTTGCCATTCAT
Source organism: Rhodanobacter sp. (assembly GCA_049280175.1). GTDB lineage: Bacteria > Pseudomonadota > Gammaproteobacteria > Xanthomonadales > Rhodanobacteraceae > Rhodanobacter. Next base: position 8,341 of record JBAPPP010000441.1, on the reverse strand, counting down.
GGCGCTTACTGCATATACCAGCCGTGACTGACCACAATACTTTGTCCGGTCAATGCGGCGGATGGGAACGTGGCCAGATACAGCGCGGTCTGTGCAATGTCATCGACGGTGGTGAATACACCGTCGACGGTGTCTTTCAGCATCACGTTCTTGATCACATCCGCTTCGCTGATGCCGAGCTCCTTGGCCTGTTCGGGTATCTGCTTTTCGACCAGCGGGGTACGCACGAAGCCGGGGCAGATCACATGCGAGCGCACATTGCGCGGCGCACCTTCCTTTGCCAGCGTGCGCGCCAGGCCGAGCAGGCCGTGCTTAGCCGTGACATAGGCGGATTTGAGCCTGGACGCTTCGTGCGAATGCACCGAGCCCATGTAGATCACCATGCCGCCGCGGCTTTTGCCGGTGCCGTCGTCCCGGTACATGTGCTGCAGCGCGGCCTTGGTGGTGAGGAAGCCACCATCCAGATGGATCGCCAGCATCTTCTTCCAGTCGGCGAACGCGAACTGGTCGATCGGGTTGATGATCTGCACACCGGCGTTGGAGATCAGGATGTCCAGACGGCCAAATGCCGCAACGACCTTGTCGGTACCGGCATTCACCGCAGCTTCGTCGGTGACATCCATCGCGATACCGATCGCCTTGCCACCAGCGGCATTGATCTCGGCCGCCGCGGCATCAGCCGCCTGTTGGTTGATGTCGGCGATCGCCACGGCCGCGCCGTTCTTCGCATACAGTTCGGCGATTGCCTTGCCGATACCACTGGCCGCGCCAGTGATCAGTGCCACTTTGCCGTCAAGACTCGTCATGTCGTGTCCTTCTCGCAGGGGAAGCGCCCATGATACGGCGATTCGATCGAGCGTCGGGTTACGCTGCCCATAGGAGCGCACCCTGTGCGCGATGCCCGTTTCACCGTTTCGTAGATTTTTCGCGCACAGGGTGCGCTCCTACGGGAGGTGCCGGCTCAAGGCGCCACCGGGTGCAGCGCAAACCAACCGAGGCATAGCGCGCCGGCCACGATGCAATAAATGCCAAATGAAGCCAGCCGTCCGCTGCCTTCAAAATAGCCCATCAGGAAACGCACGCTGAGATAGGCCGCGATGCCGGTCAGCACGCCGCCGAGCGCGGCGGTGGCGAGCTGGGCATGGTCGTGCATCAGCTTGGGCAGCTCCAGCATGCCGGCCGCAAGGATGATCGGCGTGCCGAGCAGGAACGAAAATTCCGCCGCACCCTTGCGGCTCAGGCCAACCCGCGCGCCAGCGATCATGGTCAGACCGCTGCGCGAGAAGCCGGGAATCAGTGCGCCGATCTGGGCCAGTCCGACCAGCGCTGCCTGCAGCAGGGTGAGACGCTGCGGTGCGAGTGGCGATGCTTCGTCATCGCCACGACGGCCACCGAGCCACAACACGATGCCATTGACCAGCAGCGCAAACGCCACGATGCGCAAATCATGAAACAGGCGTTCCAGCGGCTTTTCCAGCCACAGACCGACCAGGCCCGCCGGTATCGTGCCGACCACCAACGCCCAGGCCAGATGTCCATCGTCACTGGAGCGACCGCGCAGGGTGCCGACGAAACCCTGCGCAATGGCAATCCAGCGGACGCGGAAATACCACAGCAGGGCGATCGCGGTGCCCAGGTGCAGGGCGACCAGAAACGGTAGCAGCGCGGGCGCATGGTGATCCAGCTGCACGCCGAACAGGGCGGGAACCAACAGGGTGTGACCGAGGCTGCTGACCGGGAACAACTCGGTCACACCCTGCAGGACACTCAGCAAAATCAGCAGCAATACGCTCATCCGGAGCTCTTTCCTCGAAACGAATAGTCATCGCGATGCATCTGCGCAAGGCTTATCCACGCAGATGCCGCGCAATCGGTAGTGCACATCAGACGATCAGGGGGCTTCAGCCAGATAGGTGTAACCCATCAACCCGTGATGCAGCGCCTCGCCGAGTCGAGCGGCCTCGTCGCCCACGATGCCGGCGGCCGACATCCTGTCGGCATACGCTGCGCGCAGTGCGTCGAGATCGTAGCCGACGTAGTCGAGCATCAGGTCGGTGGTATCACCGCGGCGGATGTGCGCAAACTCATAGCTGTCACCGGCCACGCGCACGTTCACGGCATCGGTGTCGCCGAACAGATTGTGGATGTCGCCAAGCGTCTCCTGATACGCGCCGACCATGAAGATGCCGAGCCGGTAGCTCTCACCCTCGTTGAGCGCGTGCAGCGGCAAGCTCACGTCAACGCCGTCGGCGTCGACGTAATGGTCGATGCGACCATCCGAATCGCAGGTGAGGTCGACGATGACGCCACGGCGGGTGGGCTCTTCGTCGAGCCGCGCGATCGGCGTGATCGGGAAGATCTGGCCAATCGCCCAGATATCCGGCACCGACTCGAACACCGAGAAGTTGACGAAGTACTTGTCGACCAGCTTCTCGTCCAGTTCGTCCAGCGCCAGGCGGTGTGAGCGCTCCGCTGGCAGCAGGCGCGTGCGCACGGCGTTGGTGATCGCGTAGTACATCTCGTCCAGCCGCGCGCGATCGGCCAGTGCGAGCTGACCCAGTGCGTACAGCGTCTGTCCTTCGCTGAGGTGGTGCTGGGCTTCGTGGAACAGCTCCAGCGGGGGGCGGCGACCGAGCTCTTCGTAAGTCTCGCGCAAGCGGCGCAACACGGCGGGTTCGTCGGTGCATGGCGGCGGGATCGCCCCGGCCGGCACTTCCTCCACCTCGGTCACGTTGACCACCATCACGGCGTGATGTGCGGTCATCGCACGACCCGCTTCGGTGAGGATGTGCGGCGCGCGCAAGCCTTCGGCCTCGACCGCCTCGGCCAGCGACTGCACGATGGTGGATGCGTACTGCTCGATCGAATAGTTGATCGAGTTGTGGCTGCGCGAACGGGTGCCTTCGTAATCCACGCCGAGGCCGCCGCCAACATCGACGATCTCCAGCGGCACGCCCATGCGGATCAGTTCGACGAAGTAGCGCGTCGCTTCGCGCATGCCGTTGGCGATATCGCGCACGTTGGAAATCTGCGAGCCCATGTGGAAGTGCTGCAGCTTCAGCGTGTGCTTGAGGCCGGCCTGATCCAGTCGCTGAATCAGGGCGAGCACCTGGTTCGGCGAAAGGCCGAACTTGCCCTTGTCGCCGCCGGTGTTCTGCCACTTGCCGGCGCCGATCGAGGCAAGCCGCACGCGTACACCAAGCAGCGGCTCCACGCCAAGCGCCTTCGCCTCGCTGAATACATGATCCAGTTCGGACAGCTTCTCGATCACGATGTGCACGCGCAAACCGAGCTTCAGCCCGATCAGCGCCAGACGGATGTATTCGCGATCCTTGTAGCCGTTGCAGATCACGATGGAACCGGGCCGCGCCATCGCCAGCACCGCCATCAGCTCCGGCTTGGAGCCCGCTTCCAGGCCGAAGCCGTGGGTTCCGGCTGCCACCAGTTCACCCACCACACCGCGCTGCTGATTCACCTTGATCGGATAGATGGCCGTATAGCCACCGGCGTAGTTCCATTCGCCGATCGCCTTGGCGAACGCGCCTTGCAGCCGCGCCAGACGGTCGGCCAGGATGTCGGGAAAACGCACCAGCAACGGTAGCCGCAGACCCTCGGCGCGGGCGCGCTCGACAATCCCCGGCAGCGACAACGCCGGACCACTGGCGCCGTGCGGACGCATCACGATGTGCCCGGCCGCGTCGACATCGACGTAACCGTCACTCCAATGCGGGATGGCATAGGTGTGCCGGGCCTGATCAGTATTCCAATGCTTCGCCACCAGCGTTGCTCCTTCGGATGGTGAAAGTCGCAGCGGCGAGCCTTGACGGTCTGCTCGATAGAGCACGAAGTCCGAGCGACCGGAAGCCTCGCACGCCGCGGGGCCGATCGGACTTTGTTGGCCGCTGGCGCACTGCACCGGCGAAACCAGGGCGCCATTGTAATAGTCACCTGTGACGATATGCGCACGGCTGACCGTTAGACGCCCGGGCGGCCGTCAGGACGTTTATCCCGGTTGCAGCTATAATTGGCGGTCTTTATCTTTCACCCCGGTTCGCCAGGAACGCCCCCATGTCGCAGCAGCTCAGCTGGTTCACCGAAGCCCACCAGGCCTCCGGCTCCTCCATCGGTTTCCGCACCGAGCAACAGCTGCATGCGGAGAAAACACCGTTCCAGACCATCGAGATCTACAAAACCACCGACTGGGGCAACCTGATGGTGATCGATGGTTGCGTGATGCTGACTTCGCGCGACAACTTCCTGTACCACGAGATGATGACCCACCCCGCATTGTTCACCCATGCGCGTGCCAAGCGCGTGGTGATCATCGGTGGCGGCGACTGCGGCACGCTGCGCGAGGTGCTCAAGCATGAGGAAGTCGAATCCGCGGTGCAGGTGGAGATCGACGAGCGCGTGACGCGGCTCGCCGAGCAGTATTTCCCGGAACTTTGCGAAGCGAATAACGACCCCCGCGCGGAGCTGTTGTTCATCGACGGCATCAAGTACATGGCCGAGGCGGAGCCGGAGTCGCTGGACCTGATCATCGTCGACTCGACCGATCCGGTCGGCCCGGCCGAAGGGTTGTTCAATGCGGCGTTTTACGCCAGCTGCCACAAGGCCCTGCGCCACGGCGGCATCCTGGTGCAGCAGAGCGAGTCGCCGCTCGCGCATCTGGACCTGATCAAGTCGATGCGCTCGGCAATGCGTACGTCGGGCTTCGCCGCGGTGCGCACGCTGCCGTTTCCGCAGCCGTGCTATCCGACCGGCTGGTGGAGCTGCACGATGGCGCGCAAGGGCGGCGACCTGTCCGGTTTCCGTGAACGCGGCGCGATCAGCAAGAATTTCCCCACCCGCTATTACAACGCCGACATCCACCGCGGCGCCCTGGCGCAGCCGGAATTCATGCGCGAGGCGTTGGGCGAATAAGCCGGCAAAAACGCGCCGACGCGCTGGGCGGGGCAATAATCTGCCCCGCTCGTCTCAAGCCGGGTTGCAACTAGAACATCTTGCTGCGGACCTTGGGCAACAGGACCAGCAACAGCGTTGCGACCGGCCCGAACGGCACCGACAGCAGGAACCACAGCAGGCCGCTGCGGTTTTTCCCCTGTGCCAGCGCGGCATTGATCAGTGCCAGCGTGCCCCAGCCGACAAACCAGGGCGCGCCGGCGGCAAATGTCGAAAAATGATCCACTAAAGCGTCTCCCGAACCAACTTAAGGTAGGCGCGGTGCCGCGCCGGAAGCGGCCATCCTAACAAGCATTGCGCCGAACTCGCGCCGAAAGCCTGTTCATGAACCTGCGCGCAGGCGATCTCGCAACCACCTGAATTAGCCGAGCTTAATGCACGGGAGGTATGCTCGGCGCTTTGATTGCGGACGGAAGCGAATGATGCGTGGACTGCGCCACCTCACCTTGTTGACCTGCGCCTTGTCGCTCGTCGCCACGCCGGTGCTCGCCGGCCACCCTGCAGGCCACCCGGGCGCTGCCAGCAAGACCGCCAGCCCTGACGGTACTGCCGCGACGCGCGAAAAGGCCTTGCTGGGACTCCAGCGTGACCTGGTCAGTGTGCTGGCCTTGCGCGTCGACTCGCAGCCCCTGCTCGCCGCGGCCCTGTATGCCCGGCCACTGGTCAACCAGCCGAAGTTCGCCACCTTCCATGCGTTGATCGAACGCGCGGCGCACGCAGAGGACACCGGAGCGGCGGTGAGTTGGGTCCGTCTGGCTGATTGCGACGCCAAGGCAGACGCCTGCCCCAATACGGACGCGCTGGATCAACTGGTGACGCAGGCACCGGACAACGCCGCGGTGTGGTTGCTCAAGCTCGGCGAAGACGCGCACAACATGAAGCCTGATGCCGCCCGCGCAGACCTGGCGAAGGCGGCCGCCGCGAAGCAGTATGACGACTACACCGGCATCAGCCTCAAGGCACTCGCCGACACGGTCAGCATGCTGCCGCCCCCGGTCGACACGATCGACCCGGCCCATGCCGCCGGCGCGATGGGCGTGAAGCAGGTGCTGGTGTTCGGCCTGGCCAGCACCCAGCCACAGCCAGGCCTGCAGGTTACCGCCAAGCTGTGCGAGAACGCCGGTGACGACGCATCGATCAAGACCGATTGCCAGAACCTGGGCAAGATCCTCGAATGGGGTTCCAGCCCGCTGGGGCGCTCGCTCGGCCTGCATCTGCGCGAAGTGCTGGCGGATGACCCGGCTCAACAGCAGGACGCCAAACACGCCCGGCTCAACCTGATCTGGCAAGTGCAGAGCTTCGCCCAGCTGTCGGCCCGCGCACAGGGCGATGCGGCGCTGTCCCAGCATCTGCTGTTGCTGGCGACCAGCGGCGGCACCGAAATGAGTCTGCTGCTGGCGGCATTGCGCGACAACAATATCCCGACCGACGCGCCCGCCGACTGGAAGCCGCAGCGGTCCGAATGACGCAACTCGTCCAAACCGGCTGTACGCACCTTTGCGCCGCATTCGCAGCCGTGTAGGCTTGGATCAACTCCGCCGCGGCAAGGGTCATTCGATGCTTACGACGCTGGTAGCAAGCAGCAAGGGTGGTTGTGGCAAGAGCACGCTGGTAACCCAACTGGCGTCGCATTGGGCACAGGCGGGTCAGCACACCGCCATCATCGATGCCGACAAGCAGGGCTCCAGCTTCCGCTGGGCTACCCTGCGGCCGGACACCGTACCCGGCGTGCTGGCGCTGGAAGGTGGCCGCAAGGCGCTGCAACGGCTGCCGCCGGATACCCAGCAGTTGCTGATCGACACTCCCGCCGGCTCGGGCGAGCGCGAACTGGAACCCTACCTGGAACAGGCCAGCGTACTTCTGGTACCGGTACTGCCTTCGTCGTTCGATCTGCATGCCACGCTCCATTTCATCAAGGAGCTGCAGCAGATCAGTCGCATCCGGCGCGGCAAGCTGCCGGTGGCGCTGGTCGCCAACCGGCTCAAGCCATGGACCCACGCCAGCCAGGATGCGGTCGCCCAGCTTGCCGAACAATCACCGTTTCCGATTGCCGGTCAATTGCGCGACAGCCAGGCTTACGTCCTGCTCAGCGCGCTGGGCAAGGGCATCTTCGATTACCAATCCGAACAGGTACGCAGCCATCAGGAGGACTGGAAAGCATTGCTGCGCTGGATCAAGCGCCAGCACTGAACGGTCATCTTTGTGAAACCACCGTCGCACGACAATACCGGGAGTCCCCCATGCACGAATTGATCCTGTTGCGACACGCCGAAGCCGTGCCGATAGAACATGCCGACGATGACCAGCAACGCCCACTCAGCGCGCGCGGTGAGCAGGAAGCGCAAGCTGCCGGGCTGTGGCTGGCCACACACGGCAGCCGGCCTGATCGGGTGCTGTGTTCGCCCACCCGGCGCACTGACGAAACCGCCCGGCTGGCACTGGCCGCGATGGCTTCGGCACCGGTTCCGCAGATCGCTGCCGAAATCTACGACGCATCCCCGGGCGAACTGCTGGCGCTGCTCGACCAGCATGGCGACGCGGGCACCGTGATGCTGGTCGGCCACAATCCCGGCATCGAGCGGCTGGTCGCGCTGTTGGTCGAAGGTCGCTCCGATGAATTCCGCGGCATGCCGCCCGGCGCCTTGGCCGTGCTTCATCTGAACGGCGCACTGGAACCAGGCAACGCCCGGCTGGACGCATTCTGGTCGCCGTGAGGCGCACGCTTGCCTTTGTCCTGCTCGCAAGTCTGGCGTTGGTTGCGCCAGCAGCGCGATCCACTGGTTATCGCATCGACCCAGCCCGCTCGCACGCCACGTTCGGCGTACGCCTGTTGTGGCTGCGAACCATCAGCGGACGTTTCTCAGTGATCGCCGGCGAAGTGAGGCTTGATCCACATGGCCAGGCAACTATCGACGCGCGCATCACCGTGGACAGCATCGCGATGGACTCCGAACGCCTGCGTCGCTGGGTGCTGGCGCCGGAGTTTTTCGATGCCGCGCATTACCCGGCCATCCACTTCATGTCCGATCCCATACCTTTCGACACGCTGACCTCCGGCGGCATGCTGGACGGCCAGCTGAGCCTGCGCGGGGTTACCCTGCCGGTCCACTTCGAGCTGCTGCCCGTCACCTGCCAGACGATCACCGCGCCCACCTGCCTGATCGAAGCCCGCGGCCTCGTATCGCGCAGCGCATTCGGCATGACCGGCCATCGGACGGCACTGTCGGACCAGGTGCAGCTGGGCTTCTCAATCGCGCTCGACGCCGCCTCGGATTAAGGCCATGAACTGGCTCAGGGTCGTGCCCGTATGATGTGGCAGATGCCCTTACGCCCGCTTTTTCTTCTCAACCTTTTTGTCACCGTCCTGCTGATGCAGGGT
>JBAPPP010000440.1:0-2147 GCA_049280175.1 Rhodanobacter sp. | reverse complement strand
CTGTACGAGGGCGAGCAGGTAAGCATCGCCCAGAACGGCAAGTAGTCCCGCCGATTCAACGCTTGACGCGCACCCCGGCGTCAAGCGCCGGCTGCGTATGCGTCGGCAAACAGGACGCAATTCGCCGCTGGGTTGCTGACGCGCACAGGTCGCTGGGCCCGTGGCAGATGTTCGCGCCGTTGCCGCGGCAAAGCGGGGCCCAAAGAGTCCGGAAGGGTGAAAGCTCGATCAAAGCGATGCTTGTCATGGCAGCACGCCGCCTTCATGCTTCGAAAAGGTCACTTGGGCATCACCTGCGGCGTGTGGTACTACATGCCCGCCGGGCCGGCTTCTTCATGAATACAGGATGGCTTGCTGATGGGTGTCGCCACTCCCGCCGAGCGTGATGAGCTGAACCGGCTGTTGATCGAGACCGGTCGCAATGACCAGAAGGCGTTTGCCGAGCTCTACAAGCGCACCTCATCCAAGCTGTTTGGCGTATGCCTGCGCATGCTGCATGACCGCGGCGAGGCGGAAGAGGTGCTGCAGGAAACCTACACCACGGTCTGGCGTCGTGCCGCCAGCTTCGATGCGGCAAAGGCAAGTGCGATCACCTGGCTGATCACGCTCTCACGCAACAAGGCGATCGACCGCCTGCGTCAGCATCGTGAAGAGTTGCTGGACGACCCGTCGCGGCTGGATCAGGCCGTCGATGAACAGCCCACGCCAGCGGCCGATGCCGAGGCCAGTCAGGAATATCGACGCCTGCAGCATTGCCTCGACGAGCTGGAGCCGCAACAACGAGACTCCGTGCGTGAAGCTTTTTTCACCGGAGCTACGTATAACGAATTAGCGACACGCTGCATGGTGCCGCTCGGGACCATGAAAAGCTGGATTCGCCGTAGCCTGATGCAACTTCGCACGTGTCTCGATCAATGAACACACCACTTGACGACGGCAACAACAATCTGCGCTACGCCGAGTACGTGTTGGGCGTACTCGATGCCGACGCGCGCGCCGCGGTGGCCCATGAAATCGAGACCACGGATGAGGCCGCGACGGCGGTTGCGTTGTGGCAGCGTCGCCTGATGCCTTTGGCCGATCAAATTCCCGAGGTCGCGCCGGCACCCTACGTCTGGGCACGGATTCACGACGCCCTGCAGCAGGATGCGCCAGCCAGGATCCAGCCACGCAAGGGGCTGTGGGACAATTTGCAGCTATGGCATTGGCTGGGCATCGGTGCCAGTGTCGTGGCCGCGGCCTTGGTGGTCGTGATCTCCCTGCCCCATCTGGCACCCAACCCGGCCGTAGTCAGCGCCGGTTACATGGCTTCGACCATCCAGCAGGACAACGGCGTCACCGGCTGGACCGCGACGATGGATCTGCAGCACGCGCGGATGGTCGTGGTACCGGCAACCCCGGTGGCGTTCGCGCAGGGACGTGCCCCGGAACTGTGGCTGATTCCTTCAGGCCAGAAGCCGATTGCGGTGGGCATGATTGCACGCGACAAACCCACCACGCTGGCGCTTGATCCGACCTTGCTGGCACAGCTCGGGCCAACCGCTGCGCTCGCTGTCTCGATCGAACCGATTGGTGGTTCGCCGACGGGGCAGCCGACAGGTGCAGTGATCGCCAAGGGTGCGATCAGCGGTGCGCCTGATGCTGGGAATCCTACGGCTGCCACCTATCATCGAAATGCCGGGCGCACGTCGGTGTGATCGGGTCATGATGTTTTCTCCATCATGAGCACGGCGCTGGTGCTGTTCCGCAGGGACCTGCGCCTGGCCGACAATCCCGCCCTGGTGGCGGCCTGTGCCGCTCACTCGCACATCCTGCCGATGTTCATCCACGCACCGACCGAGCATGCGACGGGCATGGATGATCCGTGGCCCGCAGGAGCGGCCAGTCGCTGGTGGCTGCATCATGCGCTGGCCTCGCTGCAGGCCCAGTTGCACCAACGTCAGGCTCGCCTGCACGTGTGCAAGGACGACACGCTGGCTGTATTGCTGGGGCTGATCAAGCAGAGTGGCGCGAAGGCGGTGTACTGGAATCGCCTGTATGAACCGGCGGCGATTGCACGCGATACGCGAATCAAGACGGCGTTGCGCGAACAGGGCATCGAGGTGCACAGCCACGCTGCCGCGCTGTGGTCGGAGCCGTGGCAGATC
>JBAPPP010000439.1:0-2091 GCA_049280175.1 Rhodanobacter sp. | reverse complement strand
GTCGCATACAGCGTCTTGCCATCGGCGGAAAGCGTCAGGCCGCCAGCCGAGCGATCCCACTTCGGATCCACCTCATGCTTCGCACCGGTCGCCAGATCCAGCGCCATGATCGCGAACCGATCGGCCTCCGAACCCGGCGTCTTCATCGCCAGGTAGTACAGCGTCTTGCCATCCGGTGACGGCACCGGATCGGCGTCCCACGCCTTGTTGTCGGCAGTGAGGTTTTTCGGTGCAGCCGAGCCATCCACCGGCACCTGATACACATCGAAATTCGTCGACCACGGCTCGCTCTTGTCGGCAATGCGCACATCGAAATACACGCTGCGACCATCCGGCGAGAACGCGAACTCGCTCTCGTCTCCGAACGGCTTACTCGGCACATCGCCATCGATGCCCCGACTCAGCAGAGCCGGTTCAACCGGCAACTGATCCTTGCCATCGAAGCTGGCGACGTACAGCTGATTGCGCCGACCGTTCGCCCAGGTATCCCAATGCCGCACAAACAGCTTGGTATAAAGCGTGCCGCTGGCCTTGTCCTTGTCACGCGCGTCGACGCGCTGCTTGCTGCAATCCAGTGTGGCGCAATCGGTGAACACCTCATACGACAACAGGACGCGCTTGCCATCCGGCGACAGTTTGTAGTCGTTGATGTCCAGCGGCTTATGGCTCACCTGCACTGCCGCCGCATGCTTGGCCAGATTCAAGCCATCCTTGCCGCCCAGATCCAATCGCCACAACTGCGCCACGCCCTTGGCCGGCGCCACGAAATACAGGCTGCGCCCATCAGCCGACCAACGCGCCGCACCGGCCTTATCCTGCACCTTGACCGGCTGCCCACCCTGAGCCAGATCCAGCACATAGACCGCGTTAACGCCCTTGTTCGCCGCGTAGTCCGTGCTGCGCACACCAAACGCTGCATAGCGTCCATCCGGCGACAACTGCGGATCGCTGACCCGATCCATCATCACCAGATCGCGCACATTGAACGGATGCGGCCCCTGCGTCTTGACGAACGTAGTGTCCACAGCATCGCCCGCCATCGCAGGCACAGCCACCAGCGCAAGCAGCAGAGCGGCAATCAGAGGTTTCATTGGGGGTTTCCTTGGCTGACCGAAAACGTGACGGTAAGCGCGAGGCAGGCTGGGCGCAAGCGCCTTCCTAATCCCTATGCCGGGTCACTGACGCAGGCGCCACAATGAGGAGACTTCAATCCTTGAGTAAGCCAGTGTGATATAGCGCACATTGGTCTCTCGCATTTGGTACAAAACGTGCCTGCCCCGATGTACTCACAGGGGGAGTCCACCATGCCGCGCCTGCGCATTTCCGCCGGTTTTACCTTGATTGAACTGATGATTGTCGTAGCGATTATCGCGATCCTTGCCGCCATCGCCATCCCAGCCTATCAGGACTACTTGGTCCGTGCCCAAGTCAGCGAAGGCATGGTTCTGGCCACCGGCGCCAAGGCGGCGGAATGGGACTTCGTTTCCAACACCGGGCGATTCCCCACATCGAATCAGTCAGCCGGACTGGCGAGCCCCACATCAATTGTCGGAAACTACGTCTCCGGTTTGAATCTTGCCCCTGCTGGCAAGATCACGGTTGCTTTCAACAGATCCAAGGCTAACCAGAGCATCCAAACCAGCACCCTAGTGTTTTCCGCAGTAACCCAAGCTGGAAGCATCATATGGAGCTGCAATGGTGGCACGGTGTCGGACAAATATCTGCCCACGACCTGCCGCAAATAGCATCGTTGAATCACCAGAGTCGTTGCACAAACTGACCATGGGCGTCACTAAGTGCCCTGTACGGACAATGCTCCGTGCCGCACAAGAGGGTCACACTTCCAAAGCCCCCAGAGGCATCCCACCAACGGTTGCGGGCTTTCGTGACCACGTGCACAATCCATTTGCCCGTAAAATGCGGGAATACACCCGCAGCAGTTATGGCATACAACCTGCTTGACTCTGCCGCGAGCTTCCTGGTCGTTCCTGACCATGAGTATGGGGTCCGATCTCGCCTAGGGGGATACGGGACTGGGGCTCAGGGGGCATCACACGGTTAGCTAACCAAAACAGAGGAACCACCATGAAG
>JBAPPP010000438.1:0-3218 GCA_049280175.1 Rhodanobacter sp. | reverse complement strand
ACCCCGGGGAGGGGTTGAGCCAGCAACGTGCGTGATGACGCTGTACGGGTGGTCGTCATGAAAGGCGGGCAAGTTCACGCCGGACATGGCCGCTAGCGCTTCGATCTATCTGGCCTGCAGGCGAATGCCAGCGGGGAGCAGTGATGGAATACATGATCACCTTGCGCAAGGCTGATAACTCCGAAGGAGTAGGGCCCGCGCGTTACTTGACCTTTACGGACGGGTCGGATGCAGACGGTGTTTTGGAGCAGTCCGCCTGGGTGGCAAGCATCATCAACTCCTTTCCGCCGGGTCCATCGAATGCTGTGGGTCATCCCGACCGCTCGGGCGACATTCTCTTTCTGGTGCACGGTTTCAATGTGAGTCACGAGTCGGCGAAAGCGTTCCATTTGAAGTGCGTCAGCCAGCTGCAAAAGCAGGGGTGGTTCGGGCGCGTGATCAGCTATGACTGGCCGTCGGATGGATTGGTCTTCGCGTATCTGCCGGATCGCGTCAACGCGCGCGCCGCCGCATCAACGTTGGTGAGCGGCGCGATCTCCGTGCTTGAAGCTGTCCAGAAGAAGCAATGCACGATCAACGTCCATGTTCTTGCGCATTCCATGGGTTGCTTCGTCGTGCAGCAGGCCATTGGCTGGTCGTATCAGGACGTGGCGGCGGACTGGAAGATAGGTCAGCTGATGTTTGCGGCCGCCGATGTCGACTACACGGTGTTTGAGGCGGGCAACCCCAGCGCGACGGCATTCCTTCAGCACGCGGGCAGGCTGACGGCCTACTGCAACGCTTACGACAAGGCGTTGCTCATTTCGAATACCAAGCGCCTTGAGCTTGCCCCGCGCATGGGGCGCGTGGGCTTGCCGGATGCCGCACCGCCCATGATGTGCGAGGTCAATTGCAGCGCACTGTTCCAGGCGGTCTGCTCCAATATCCAGGGCAATCTCAGTCCGTCCCTGACGCATTCCTTCTACTTCGATCAGCAGCCGTTCTGGCGTGATGTCGTCCTGACCCTCGGCGGCGGCATCGATCGCAGCATCTTTCCGACGCGTGATCAGGACCCCGGAAATGCATTGGCCAACCGCTTCGTACTCGACCCGGTCGGCCCCAGCGATGCCGCCTATCGCTTGGCGCTTATGCAGGCGGCGACCAGCCCGTCCATTCGGATCAGCTGACGCTGCAGGATAAGGGGGCGCAGGTAGTTATGTTGGGGGGAACTGATCAAGTCGGGTTCAAGCTCGTTGAGCTTTGGCAGGTCTTCAATGAAGTCAGCGCCGTCGCCATGCGCTCAACCGGCCGTCAACCGAGAGAGGCCCTGCGCCTCCTACGCAGAGGGCGAGTAGCCCTGCCAGATAAAGCAGGTCTGTCTCGTATCCCGGCTGCCCGAAGTGCGCCCCCATCGAGTCGTAAGACAGCAATTTGATTGAGCTAAACCCGTTGGGAAGATGAACCGTGAAGATCGCCACCAGCAGCACGATGATCATCGGCAGCGTAGCCACAGGTATGAAGGCACCTAGCAGGATGAGTCCGCCACCGACGATCTCAACCGCGATCGTGGCCCAGCCAAACAGCTGAGCAAAGGGCATGCCGATCGCGTGCAGGATCGCAATGAAATCCTCGGGTCCGCGCGCAAGCTTTGCATAGCCATGCTCGATGAAGCCCATGCCAACCATGAGGCGCAGAGGCACCGCATACCAGCTTGCCGGCACAGGAAGCGGGGAAACACAGATCCTGCGAATGCCACGAATGATGTTCATGGTGGTTAGTTCGTTGCAGTAGCCATGGGTGTTACACGTCGTTCTGTTTAGAGATGAGGAGTTGACGCGTTTCTCATCTGACAGGGCTTGAAACCATGCTGGCATGCGCTCAGTGCAACAGCTCGCGTCTATCGTCAGCGTGCGACATCCACTGATTTGAAGCGGTCAAGGTGAGCGGCGGACGCAAAGAGCCCCGAGGCTCGATCGTCTTTTCAGCGTGTACGGCTTCTGAACGCAGAAACCTGCGCTGCATAACGGAAAGACCAGCGTCACATAGCCAAGCTTCAATCGCGCAGGGCTGTGGCGTTATGCGCCTGCTGCAGGGGAGCACTGGATAGGTTGGACAGCCGGAAGCTGCTCAGGGAGGGCGGTGACCACGAATCGCATGGACTCGCGTCTCAACTGTTTTCCACATCAAAGGGACTTAAACATGAAAGATCGTTGCGGGTTATCTGTTGCAGTCAAGGCTGCACTTTTCGCCACCGTGTTCGGCGTCGGCAGTTTTGGCATTGCTGCGCAGGCTTTCGCCAGTGAAACCAGTGAAGCCAGCACCGCCGTCACCCAGACGCTGGTCGTCGAGCCGGACCAAGGCATGACGCCCATCTACAACCTGATCCAGTCGGCCAAGTCCAGCATCGACATGACGATGTATGAACTGGTCGATACACAGGCTTCGGGCCTGCTCTGCACGGCTGCTGAAAATGGCATCGCGGTGCGCGTGATCCTCGATCAGAACCTCGAGATGAGCAACAACCAGGCGGCCTACACCCAGCTGAAGGGCTGCGGCGTGAGCGTGGTCTGGGCATGGACCAAATACGCCGCCACGCATCAGAAGACCATCACCATTGACGACACCACCAGTGCCGTAATGACGCTCAACCTGACCAGCCGTTACTACAGCACCACCCGCGACTTCGCACTGATCGAGAACGATGCAAGCGATGTCGCGGCGATTGAAAGCACCTTCAACGCCGACTTCAAGGCTCAGACGATCACGCCGCCGGTCGGTGATGACCTGGTGTGGAGCCCCACCGTGTCCAAGACCGATCTGGTCAACTTGATCAACGGGGCGAAGGACAGCCTGCTGATCGAGAACGAGGAGATGAGCTACAGCACCATCGTCACCGCGCTGGAGAATGCGGCCAAGCGCGGCGTCAAGGTGACGGTCTGCATGACCAATGACGACAACGACTACGAGAGTGAATTCGAGGCTCTCACAAAAGCCGGTGTGAAGATCAGTACCTATCCGGACACTGCTACCGGGTTTTACGTTCATGCCAAGGTGATCGTGGCCGACTACGGCACCTCGACCGCGAAGGCCTTCCTGGGCTCGGAGAACTTCTCCTCGGCCTCTCTGACGGAGAACCGGGAACTCGGGCTGATCACCACAACCGCAGCCATCCTGACTCAGCTCAATGCCACGCTCAGCAGTGACTATGCGGCTGGTACGCCCTGGACCAAGTCCTGAGC
>JBAPPP010000437.1:0-3149 GCA_049280175.1 Rhodanobacter sp. | reverse complement strand
CGGCCCCGTGTGCAGCCAAGGCAATCCAGAGGGCAGCAACGCGGGCATCACGGCGTACAGCCACACCAGCGTGCCGGCCGCCAGCCCGGCCATCACTGCGCGCGAACCCAGCTGCGGTCGATACACCGCGGCCAGCAGTGCCGGCGTCAGCCCGGCCAGTGCCGAGAACGAAATCGCGCCAATGTCGGCCAAGGCCTCGTTGCGCGCCAGCACCCGGCTGTACGCCCAGGCCAGCAGAAGCACCAGCAGGATCGCCACGCGACGATGATTCAACAACTCGCCGCGCAGGTCGCCATGCTCGTCGCGGCCCCAGCCAGCACGCACTCGCAACGGTGCGATGAAGTGATTGACCACCATCAGGCTCAGCGCCAGGGTGGCGATCACCACCATGCTGGTAGCGGCGCTGAGACCGCCGAGAAACGCGATCAGTGCCAGCCCGTGTTCTCCGCGCGCCATCGGCAATGCCAATACGTACATGTCTGATGACACGCCGCTGGGTCCCAGCAATGCATCGCCCATCCGCGCCAGGGGCAGGATCGGCAACGAGATCAGCAGCATGTACAGCGGAAACAGCCAGCGCGCGGTGCGCAAATGGCCATCGTCGCGGCATTCCACCACGCCCGCGTAGAACTGGTGCGGCAGCGTGAACATCGCCAACGCGCCGAGCAGGATCAGCGCCGGAAACCCACTGCTGTCCGGCGGCGACGGCAGCGTTGCCGGCAAGCCCGCCGGCAACGCTGTGAACAGCAAGGTGCCGAGCGCCAGCATCGCGCCGAGCTTGAACAGCGACTCGAACGCCATCGCCAAGACAAGCCCACGGTTGTGCGCCATGGTCGAGGCGCGACGCGTACCGAACAGCATGGCAAACAATGCCATCAACAGCGCCACGTATAAGGCGCTGTCCTGCCACGGTGCGGACTCGGCCAGCTGACCGTGACTGAGGATGCCGTAGCTCATCGCAACGGCTTTCAGCTGCAACGCGATGTACGGCACGATGCCAATCCCCACCACCGCCGTCACCAACGCGGCCAGTCCCGAGTGACGCCCCAGCCGCACCGCGATCAGATCGGCCAGCGAACCGGCGTTGTATTCGCGCACCAGTTGCACCATCCGACGCAGGAATTTCAGCGCGAACAGATACATCAGGATCGCGCCGACAAACGTCGGCGGCAGCCACCAGCCGGAGCGGCTGGCCTGGGTGACGGTGCCGTAGAACGTCCACGACGTGCAGTGGATCGCCAGCGACAACGCGTAGACGATCGCCCAACGTTTCTCGAACAGATGGGGACGACGCTCGCCTAGCAACGCCACACCGAACAACAAGCCAAGCCAGCATAGGGCCGCCGCGGCGATCAAGCTGGCGCTCAGCATGGTCGGTTCCGGGTGCAGTCGATCAATGCCCCGCCGGCAGCCCCAACGCATGCACCGCGTTCACCAGCCAGCGCAGCTGCACCCCATGGCGGCTGTCGTAGTCGGCTCCGGAATATCCCCACCAGTCCCAGCATGCTTGCGGATTCAAGGGCGCGAAACTTGCGCGAGTCTGAGGATATAGCACTGCCACGTCGTAGACGTCGGCCC
Source organism: Rhodanobacter sp. (assembly GCA_049280175.1). Taxonomy (GTDB): domain Bacteria; phylum Pseudomonadota; class Gammaproteobacteria; order Xanthomonadales; family Rhodanobacteraceae; genus Rhodanobacter. The sequence continues at coordinate 1,571 of JBAPPP010000437.1, read as the reverse complement.
AGCGGTTGAAACCGGCATCTTTCACGAACGCCTCGCCCACCGCCTCGGCATTTTGCTTGCAGCCATGGAATGCCACCAGCAGGCCACACGGTTTGCCGGCGAGGCAATCCGGTGGCAGATAGACATAGCCCGTCCTGGCCAGCAATGCATCGACACCGGCAGGACGCAACGCGTCCTGATCGAACGTGCGCAGTTCGCCCCGTGCTTGCGCCGCCGTATGCGCGGGTTTGCCGAACATTTCAGCAAAGACGGCACCGGCCGCATCGAAGCCGCAATGGCCCAGATAAGGCGACACGGACTGCCCGCAGTCGTCTCCACTGGCTGCCGTCGGAAGGTTGTGCGCAAAGGCGCGTGCACCATCGTCGTGCACCTGCATGCCCGCCAGACCGGGAGTGTGGTCACGCAGCTGCTCGTAGAAATGTGCAGCCGCCTCGGCCACACCCGGCGCGACAGTGGAGTCCGCCGTACCGTGCAATATATAAACGCGCGCACCGGCTAGATCTTTCAGCCCACCGATCTCGCCCGACGCCGCGCGCTGGCGTGCATGCGCCACCAACGCATCGACATCCGGCGCTGGCGCCCCTTTCATGCATGTGCTGAGTGCTACTTCCAGCTTGCCACCGGCGCAACCGTAAGGGCCGCCAGCGATCAGGGCGGCGTTGGGAAACAACTCCGGATACGCCAGTTGCACCTGTGTCGCCATATACGCCCCTGACGACAGGCCAGCCACCGCAACGCGCGATGGATCCAGCTTCAACTTCGGCAGCGCTGGATCCATGTCCTTCGCGCAGGCCGTGCCAGCAAGCAGCAAACCGCCGAGCCATATCACCCTGGCCATCCGCCGCATGTCCATCCTTCGGTCAGTCTGCATGTCGGTACTCCTAATCAGAACGTATAGCGCGCGGTCAACGTCACCATTCGCGGCGCGCCGTAGAAACCGGTCACGATGCCCAACGCAGCAATGTTGTAGCCGGTGGTGCGATAGGACTTGTTGGCGAGGTTGCTGCCTTGCAGGCTTAGCGTCCATGGCTGGTCGATCTGCCAGATCAGGCCCGCGTTCCACAGCCCGTAAGCGGGCTGCTCGATCAGCGGCGACAGGGTCGTCTCCGGAAAAACGGTGGTCTGGTAGGTGTAATTGATGCGACCGGTGATGCTGCCGCCATCAGACAACGGATAGGTATGCTCGAGATTCAACGCGCCGGACCATTTCGGCGCGTTGGTGAAGGTCTGCGTATCGGCAATGTTCACGCCGCTGCTGAGGAACTGCGTGTACTTCGTATGCAGATAGGCAAAGTTGCCGCTGAAGGTCCAGTTCTCGGCCGGCTTCCAGGCAAATTCTTCCTCAAGACCGTCGATATGGCCTTTGCCAGCATTGGTGAAATCGCCGAAGAAGCCCTGGCTGCCGTTGGGCAAGGTGTAGGAGGTGAACACCGACAACTGGATGTTGGAATAAATGTTGTGGTACAGCGCCGTGTTCAGCAGCAGGCTGTCGTCGAAGAAGGTCATCTTGCTACCCAGTTCGTACGACTTCACATTCTCGTCCTGGATCGGACGGCACGACTCGGGAATCG
>JBAPPP010000436.1:0-1736 GCA_049280175.1 Rhodanobacter sp. | reverse complement strand
CTTGCTGGCCAGAGCGCGGCGCACGCTGCGCGAGCTGCGGATTCGCAATGTCAATTTCCGCCATGACGATGGCAACGTCGGCTGGGTGGCGCGCGCACCCTTTGATGGGATTTTATTGACGGCCGCTCCCCACACTGTGCCACCGGCTTTGTTCGAGCAGCTTAAGGTCGGCGGCCGCCTCATCGCGCCGGTAGGTCCTGAAGGCAAACAGGAATTGTTCCGTTACACCAAGGGCGAGACCCGGATCGACAGGCAGTCACTGGGCGCCGTCAGCTTTGTTCCCCTGGTGTCAGGACTGCAGCGATAGACCCACGCTTGTTACGATGGATTGGCGCGTGCTGCATTGGCTGCTGGAGTTTGAGCGGCTGTGCCGATCGATGGGTCGATCGCCAACCCGATCGCCGGGTCGATCACCACGAAACCTATGTGGTCCGCCCTCAGGACACGCTCTACAGCATCGCGTGGCGCCATGGTCTGGACTACCACGACCTGGCGCGTTGGAACGGCATCGGTCCTGACTTTCGCATCTCTGTCGGCCAGGCGCTCAAGCTCGACCCGGGCGCGACTGAGGCACACTCGTTGCAGCAGCGTCCGAGCGGCGGGGCGCAGTTGCAGTGGCTGTGGCCCACGGAGCCGATCGGTGCGCCGCTGCCGGTGAGCGGCGGCGGGATACTCTTGCAGGGACGCTTGGGACAGGATGTGCGTGCAGCATCGGCAGGCCGTGTGGTGTACGCAGGTACCGGCATTCGCGGCTACGGCAATCTCATCATCATCAAACACGGCGAGAATTACTTGTCCGCCTACGCGCACAATCGCGAGTCTTTGGTGCGCGAGGGCGAAGAGATAGCGCTCGGCCAAGTGATTGGAAAAATGGGTGAGGGTTCGCCGCAAAAGCCCGCGCTGTACTTCGAGATTCGACGCAACGGCAAACCGGTCGATCCGTTGCGCTATCTGCCGGTGACAAAGTAAAATCTAGATAAGTTTCATAACTTATTGAAAAATAATAGTTATTAGTTTTAGTTAAATACTGTCTGGGTCTTGCGACAAAAAGTTCCCTATGTTTAACTGCGACCCGTCGGGAAGATCCATTGCGGGGCGATAGGCTTACACGGTTAATCGAAAAACAACAACAAGATCAATTAGAAGAAGAATATTCCTCGATAAAAGTTTTGTTGTGTATTTTGCTTATCGCCCTGCTGTTTTCCGAAAAATTCCCTCACGCCAATAGAATGGCCGCCACACGTCGCTGTTCGCCCACCAGGACGTTGAAGGTGCGGCACGCGGCGCTGGTGTCCATGACTTCAAAGCCGATTCCGGCTCGCATGAATTGAGCACCGAAGGCGGGAGCGGGAAAGATTTGCCGCGTCCCCGTTCCCAGCAGCACCACTTCAGGTTCGAGCCCGAGAATCCGCGCACCATCCACCTTGAGGAGATCCTCGAGATTCTGCACATTCGGCAGATCAATCACCGTTGTGGCGCTCAACAGCACCGCGCCACGATAACTGTTCTCATTGACGCGCAGCTCGCCGTCGGCGTAGCCGCGGATCACATTGATGCCGGTACTGACGTCCTGAGTGAATCGCATGCGCTTAAGATACTAAATTGCCGCCGGAGCGTCCGTGTCTGACCAATATTTCCGCGTGAATGTGCCCAGCGTGGGAACGCCCGGCGTGGGAACGCCCGGCGGGGATGCGTCTGGCGCCGGGCAACAGCGCTCCGCTCTATTCGAGCGACTG
>JBAPPP010000435.1:0-6963 GCA_049280175.1 Rhodanobacter sp. | reverse complement strand
GATGTGCTCCGAATATGCCACATCGGGGAGAGTAGAATGTGGAATCGTTCTATATTGCATATTAAGGTACTTAAAGCCCCTCTCAATTCGTTGTTGCTATCATCCGCCAGAGATCGCAGATTCCAAGTATTTCGCTAATGTTCGCCACTCCACCAATTCGCAAAATCACTTCACCAAGAAGCGCGCGGCCTCGTCAGGCCAATAGAGAGGCCTCCTGTATGACTCTCGCCGGCAAACATGGAGCTCGCTCTGCACATGCGACAACGATACGCCGTCTCGGTCGATGCTACTACCAGCTTGGTTTCGAATATTTGCTTGCGCATTTATGGCGACCGCGGTCCACCCGCACTCATCCACGAGTCTAAATGGTTAGCCACTGGTGCCACTGCGTATCAAACGCCCGGTCTGCCCTATATAAAGTTCGTCCGTTTCGATATTTCTGGCGATAACATCGTCGAACTGCGGAGCTACGGTAATACGCAATCCTTCCCTGGCCACCAAAGAGCCAGGGCGCCGGTTTGCGACCGCGCTACCGATGGCGTCCATCACGCCATCGTCGTGAGTGGGATCATGGTGGAAAAGGACCAGTTGCTTTACTGCAGCCGCGTCCGCGAGACGTACTCCCGCCTGCCAGGTCGAATGTCCCAGGCCAACGCGAGATTGATATTCTTCATCAGAGTAACTAGCGTCGTAGATCATGATGTCTGCGCCGGCGACGAATTGCAGCAGGTTCGTGTCGATGCCATGGTCTGGATGTTCGGTATCGGTAATGTAGCAAATGCTTGACGCACCCCAGCTGATCCGGTAGCCAACCGCGTTTCCAGGATGGCGCAGGCTGGTCGTACTTACCCAGAGCCCAGGATGGAGTTGTAGTGCATCCCGTGGAGCGAAATCATGGAATTCAGTTTGAGCACAGAATTTCGTATGGATATCAGGCATAACCGGTGCTTGCCAACTATGAATTAGTGCTTTGACGATGCTGTTCGGAGGCGCAAGATGGCCAGCCCAAAATCGAATTCGCGCCCGCGTGTCGAACATGGGTGCAAAAAACGGCAGCCCACATATGTGATCGAAATGTGTATGACTTAGCAGAATGTCGGCGTTTGCAGGCACGCCAGCGGCGGCCAGCGTGCGGCCGAACTCCCGCAATCCACTGCCGGCGTCGAGGATCAACAAATGCGGACCGCAACGTAGCTCTACGCAGACAGTATTCCCACCATATCGCACAGTTGCCGCACCTGGCGTGGGTAGGCCGCCACGCACGCCCCAGAACTCAAGGATCATTCGACTGTCATGCTCGACTGCGGGCGTGCACGTTGCCATCAGCTTCACTCCTTCCGCCTTCACCCACCCAACGCCTGCCGCAAACGAGATGTCGTACGTTTGTTTCAGCGCGGCACCCTGCTTTACCGGGTCCATCGGTTGGATGGTTTGTAATAGCCGATGCTTCTTGGATCGAGACGGTAGGATCCATTTCGCTTTGGTCGACTTTGCCCTACTCCGCTTCGTCAGTATTTGCGCGTGAGATGGGGCCCGTATTTCGGGTGCCGCTTAATACGTGGGACAGGCGACGTACCTGAGCGCCATGAAGTCCGTCATCCATGAGAGTGAACGGCTTCGAAGTTCCTGCATTTTCCGCGTCCCTTGTCCGAAGAAGGTGGCGGATTGTTTGTAACTCACGAGTTCGTGATAAGGCAAGGGTATAGTCACAAACGCGTGATCACTTCTTCGATCTCCACAGGTAATGTAACGTACAGGGAATGGTTTGCGCAGATACTCATTGCCCGATAGCTCAGATTGACGCCAGCGCCCGGTCAGTTTGGGTGTGCGACACCAAAGGCACTATCCGGTCCAGCCGGCAGACACGCGAGACGATCGAAATGTTTGGCGGTGGCATTAAACCCAATTCAAGGCCGCTCGTGCAGGCTGCTGCTACTCTTCCTAGAACAAAACAAGCCCGCGTTACCCGGCATACCATAGACAAATCAAGAACGTACGCCGCGAAGTGAAAGGCGCGAGGGGTCAGTTGTTATCCAATCTCCAACATCCCTATGTCGAACTGAAGGTGATGGAGGCACTCCTCCACTATGTTGGCGGCGCCGCGTGCGGGAATTGTAGGAGTTTACTGGCGTCACTCCTATGAAGCAGACTTGCGTGAAGCTGTAGAGAACTAATAGGGATGTTCGGCTGGGTAATTCTCGGGAAATAAGCCCGAAGAGGGGGAGGAAAAATGCGACGTATCATTCTGACGACTGCGCTGGTAGCGCTCGCGCCTTTCGCGTACGCACAACCGAACACAGGACCAATGGGCGGAACGGACGCTGGACGGGCAGGACCAGTAGTTACCAATTGGGTGACGAGAGCGCCTGACCCTGAAAATTGTGGTACGCCCGACGAGCCCAGACCGTGCCCGCCAATGCCGCGCCATCCGCTACCGTACTTTCCCGGGAGTCGGCAGCAACCATAGACCAAGCGAACTGGACCATCAGCAGATGATCGAGAGGGACGGAATGGCCATCTCGACAACCAGCCGCTTGCGCGGGAAGCAACGGCTCTGGTCGGTGGGTACTCATCGGCGGCGCCGAACTGCCGATAGGCGCTCGCCTGATAAAAGCAGCGAGCCAGAAAGGCGTCCGTTCAGCCAGGTCGAGTGACATCCCTTAGCCGCTGCATGAGTTTTTGGTCTGTGCCAGCGGCGCTCGACCGATGGCACGGGCACGCGAGGCTTCGCTGACTCACAGCGGGGGTCTCGATCTCCTGACTTCTGATCGCTTACGAAAGCAACCCCTTGGCCGCGCCGCTCGCGAGACGAAGAGCGCCGGCCGACTGGCCCCGACACGAAGCTACGCTAATAGAAAATGCAGGAACAACCTGATCGAGCAGGACCACCAGCAGCATAAAGCCACGCATCGGTCCAGTGCTCGGATTCAAGTGGTTCACGGCTATGGCTGCGACAATTTGCCGGCATCGAACTGCAGCGCCGAATCCACAAGAGTCATTCCAAACTCGGCAAAGTGCGCCTCAAAGTGCGCCGACTGGAATGCGGTGCTGGCGGCGGAGCCGCCCCGCGATACAAAGCCGCGGCCAAGCCCGGATCAGGCCTGACGCCGGCCGCGCCAGACCCTTACTCCGTCTGTGCGCTTATGCCCAGACACTCGAACTGGTCGGAAGGGGCAGTTGCATGCCGATTGACAGAGAAGGTGCAGGGGAATCGGATAAGGCCGCTTTTCGCGTGATGGCCATGGTCGGGGTTCGTTTCCAATCGGTGAGGACCGCTGACCAGCTTGTCCGGGACACCACGCGCAACGCGCACGTCGCCCGTTCAGAAGATGCCTGCAACACACGGAAAGCACGGAGGACGCGATGCCTCACTTCCAACACGGCCGCAGCAGCCTGCTCAACGTCGGCCGCGATCACGGGTGGGTTCTTTCGCTTCGAGACGACGACACTGTTGACCGCAAAGGAAGCCGAGCCGGCGATGACGCAGGCCAACAAACCAAGACCCAATATAAGCCACCACGCGCTTGACACGGCCGAAATCCGTGCCGCTGGCTAAAGCGCACAACCAATCGATTGCGCGGCCAACCGGACATTATCATATCCGTAATGAACGGGTTGGATGGATTGGACTTGTACTACCTCCAACGTGGTTAACGCGACCACCATCTTCAGCCGGCGCCCCCGATGCGAGCCAAAGCGGACCCCGAGTATCGGTCCGATCCGACCGCGCCCTCACGACGACGGCGAGGGACTACGCACGGAGCATCCTGTAAATGGGAGGAGCAACAAGATGAACATAAGCATGAACTCGAGACGCATTGTTGCAGCCGCCGCCTTAGCGTTCGCGGCGGCCATGCCCGGCCGGCTGCATGCCCAACAGACCACAGCGCAGGCGATCCAGATCGGTGATAGCGATCTTGGCGGCGTCGTCGCCGGTGCAAACGGACCGGAAGCGGGCGTCTGGGTGATTGCCGAGACGGCCGATCTTCCGACCAAACTCGCCAAGATCGTTGTTACCGACGACCTCGGGCGTTACGTAATACCCGATCTGCCGAAGGCAAAATACACCGTGTGGGTTCGCGGCTATGGTCTCGTCGATTCGGCGAAAGTGCAGGCCGAACCCGGCAAGACCGTGGACCTGAAGGCCACACCGGCCCCGAGCCCGGCCGCGGCAGCGGAATATTATCCGGCGGTCTATTGGTATTCGCTGCTGGAAATTCCAGACAAGAGCCTGTTCCCCGGTACCGGCGCCAACGGCATGCCGGCTGATCTGAAAAGCCAAGGTCAGTGGCTCGACATAGTCAAAACCGACGGCTGCTACACCTGCCACCAGCTGGGGGACAAGGCTACGCGCACATTGTCGCCTAGCCTCGGCAAGTTCGAATCCTCTGCGGACGCATGGGAACGGCGCATTCAGTCAGGGCAGGCCGGCGCCAATATGGCCACGAACATTGGCAAGCTCGACACGCAACGCGCGTTGAAGTTGTTTGGAGCATGGACTGATCGCATCGCCGCCGGGGAGCTGCCCACGATCCAGCCGCCGCGGCCGCAAGGTGTCGAACGCAATGTCGTCCTCACAGTGTGGGATTGGGCGACACCCAAAGCATATCTGCATGACGAGATCTCGACCGATCGGCGCAACCCGACGGTCAACGCCCACGGCCTGATCTACGGATCCACCGAGCTCAGTACCGATTTCGTGCCGATCGTCGATCCGATGAAGAACGCGAAGAGCCAGATCAGACTGCCGGTCCTCGACCCAAATACTCCCAACACTGCAGACGATCCGATCCTGGCGCCTTCGCCCTATTGGGGTACGGAGGCCATTTGGAACGGCCAGGCCAATATTCACAACCCGATGTTCGACGCCCAAGGCCGGGTCTGGTTTACCGCCAGGATCCGTCCGCCAGACGATCCAGCCTTTTGCAAGTCCGGATCGGTCCAACCCTCTGCCAGGCTGTTCCCGCTGCAGAAATCAGGGCGGCAGGCAGCGATGTACGATCCCAGGACCGGAACGTTCGCGCTGATCGATCTGTGTTTCACGACCCATCATCTGCAGTTCGCCCGCGATGCCAACGATACACTGTGGTTCAGCAGCGGTGGTGCCAGTGACGTTCTCGGCTGGCTCAATACCAAAATGTTCGACGCCACTGGCGACGCACAGAAGTCGCAGGGTTGGACCGCCTTTGTCCTCGACACAAACGGCAACGGCAAGCGTGACGACTACGTCGAACCCAACCAGCCGGTCGATCCGAGCAAGGACAAGCGCATCGTAGCCGGCCTCTACGGTATCGCCCCCAGCCCGGTCGATGGTTCGATCTGGGGGTCGGTACTGGGGTTTCCCGGGGCGATCGTCCGGGTGAACCCGGGGGCAAATCCACCGGCGACCGCATTAACCGAGATTTATGAACCGCCGGGCGACGGCTACTCGCCGCGTGGGATGGATATCGACAGCAATGGCGTTGCCTGGATCTCGCTGGCGAGCGGCCATCTTGCCAGCTTCGACCGGGCAAAGTGCAAGGGTCCTCTCAACGGACCGACGGCCACCGGCAAGCATTGCCCCGAAGGGTGGACGCTCTATTCATACCCGGGACCGCAGTTCAAAGGCGTGACTGCTTCGGGCAGCGCCGAGGCCAGCTATTTCACGTGGGTGGATCAGTTCAACACGTTCGGCCTAGGCAATAATGTGCCGATATCCACCGGTAACGGAAACGATGCGCTGCTTGCGTTGGTAGATGGAAAATTCATTGTTCTGCGCGTCCCCTACCCGATGGGCTTTTACGCCAAGGGTTTGGACGGGCGTATCGACAATCCGAATGGCGGGTGGAAGGAGCGTGGTCTCTGGTCGACCTATGGCACACGAACGCCGTTCCATGCCGAGGGCGGCAAGGGCACAACGAGCAAGGTTGTCTATTTTCAATTGCGCCCCGATCCGCTGGCGCGATAACAGTCGCTCCAATCTGCGCTGTCGAGGATATCGATGAGGGACTGCCCGAAGATGGGGGAGTCCACAGCCAACACGGTGCCGACCACATGACCGGGATCAGCAGCTTTCTCCAGGGTGATCCAAGCTTCACCTCGCCGCACGCCACACGTGGCAGGCCAAACGCTTACCCTTATTACGCCGATCCAGCGGGTAGAATGCTCCGTGACCATAGCTCCAGGTGACGAGAACAGCGGTCCCGGAGAAATGGGTGGGATCGTTGGTTGCGGGGGCAGGATTTGAACCTGCGGCCTTCAGGTTATGAGCCTGACGAGCTACCGGGCTGCTCCACCCCGCGTCCATGGCGAAGCCCCCGGGGATTGCCCCGGGGGTCTGGGCGGATGGGCTGGAGGACCTGGCGGCGACCTACTCTCCCGTGCCTTGAGACACAGTACCATGGGCGCTGGGGGTTTTCACGGCCGAGTTCGGGATGGGATCGGGTGCGGGCCCCCCGCCAAAGCCACCAGGTCGTCCAGCCCATCCGAAGTCGGGCTGAATTAGGTTCTGGGTTACCCTCGGGCTTGTCCCAAAGGTCTGTTGCGTGCCGATCCCCGAGTCAAGCCCGGGGACAAGGCTGAGGATGATTTCCATGCATGGTGTCATCTCGAGCTCTATCGGGCGATTAGGACCGGTCAGCTCAGAGCGTTGCCGCCCTTACACACCCGGCCTATCAACGTGATGGTCTATCACGGCCCTCGGGGAGACCTGGTTTCGAGGTGGGTTTCCCGCTTAGATGCTTTCAGCGGTTATCCCGTCCGCACATAGCTACCCGGCCGTGCCGCTGGCGCGACAACCGGTGCACCAGAGGTGCGTCCATCCCGGTCCTCTCGTACTAGGGACAGATCCTCTCAAGTCTCCTTCACCCACGGCAGATAGGGACCGAACTGTCTCACGACGTTCTAAACCCAGCTCACGTACCACTTTAATCGGCGAACAGCCGAACCCTTGGGACCTGCTCCAGCCCCAGGATGTGATGAGCC
>JBAPPP010000434.1:0-1523 GCA_049280175.1 Rhodanobacter sp. | reverse complement strand
CTTCGGGGAGCTGGTGATGAAACGCATGCAGCGAATGCTGAGCAATCTGTTCAGTCACTGGTTTCAGTTACATCGCCGCTTCCCGCCCGCGCTGCTCGACGAAATCACCACGGCGATTGCCGCTGGCGAAAATGCTCATCGGGGCGAAGTTCGTTTTGCGATCGAGTCGCGGCTGACGCCCTGGGCGGTGCTTGAGGGCCTCGACGCGCCGACCCGCGCGCGTCAGGTATTTGCCCAGCTGCGGGTGTGGGATACCGAGCACAACAGCGGTGTGTTGTTCTACGTCCTGATGGCCGAGCACCGCATCGAGATCGTCGCCGACCGCGGTGTCGCCGCACGAGTGACGCCGGCCGAATGGGAGGTGATCTGCGCGCGCATGCGCGACTGCTACGCCCGCGGGGAGTGGCGTGAGGGCAGCATCGAAGGCGTCGCCGCCGCGCATGCTCTGCTGAGGGTGCACTTCCCCAGTGACGGCACGGAAAACCCGGGTGAACTGCCGGATCGACCGATCCTGCTCTGACTCTGGCCGGCGAGCTTGCATGGCCAGCTGAGCCTGCCTCGAATAACCAGTTTCCCAGCCGTCATTCCTGCGGAGGCAGGAACCCAGTGCCCTTGCTCATCAAGAACTTGAAGCTCCTGGGTTACTCGCTTCGCTCACCCCTCCGGAGCCGCTCTTCGAGTTTTCTGCGCGCGTTGCACTTGTCCTGCCTTCGCAGGAATGACGGGCAAAAGAGGCTTTTCGAGACTCCAATGAGGCTGCCGACTTCGTCACCCCCGCAAACAGCAAAGCGAGCTGTACCGCTGCAGCAACCGCCGCCGCACAGTTACACTTGGTCTTTGCCAGCCGCCCACACTCCATGACGCAGCCCTTCATCGTCCATTTCAACCCAGTCGCCTTCGGCCTCGGCCCCATCCAGGTGCACTGGTATGGCTTGATGTATTTGCTCGGGTTCCTCTGCGTTGCCGTGCTGGGCGAATACCGTCGCCGGCGCGGCCGCTTGCCGGTGAGCCGGGATGCACTGAGCGACCTGTTTTTCTACGGCATGCTGGGCGTGATCATCGGCGGCCGCCTGTGGTACATGCTGTTTTACTACGCCGGCGGTATCCGCTGGATCTGGAGCGAACCGCTGGCCCTGTTCCGGGTATGGGATGGCGGCATGAGCTTCCACGGTGGTCTGCTCGGCGTGCTGGCGGCGAGCTGGTGGTGGTCGCGCCGGCACCGGCTGCACTTCTGCGACACCATGGACTTCGTGGCGCCGTTGGTGCCGATCGGCCTGGGTCTCGGACGACTGGGCAATTTCATCAACGGCGAGCTGTGGGGCAAGCCCACCGCGTTGGCATGGGGCATGATTTTTCCGAATGCGCGCGCCGATGACCTGGCCTACGTCGACAGCCATCCAGCGTTGTTGCCGCAGTTGCAGCAGTTCGGCGGTCTGACGCGTCATCCCTCGGAGCTGTCTGAGATGGCGCTCGAAGGTGCGGTCCTGTTTGTCGTGATCTGGCTGGTGTCGATGAAGCCGAGG
>JBAPPP010000433.1:0-7125 GCA_049280175.1 Rhodanobacter sp. | reverse complement strand
TGCTGCAGCTCGCTGCGGCGCTAATGATTGGCCTCGTTTTCTTGACGCTGGGGCGTCGTGAAGCGGTGTCGGCAGCTGCAGGTGCGGTGATTGTGGCGCTGGGTACCGCGCTGATGTCGGCACGCTTTTTCAGCGGCGTGGGCGGAGGTGGCCTGGCGTTGAGCCGCTTGCTGGTGGGCATGCTCCTTAAATGGATCGTGATCGTCGGGGGGCTGATCGTGATCCTGGTTCAATACAAGTTGCCGCCGCTGGCCGCCATCACGGGGTTGGCGGCTGCCCTCGCGGTTTATTTGCTGGCTTTCAGATTCAAGGGTTGAGACATGGCAAGCGAGTCGGGTGGCCTTACCGAATACATTCAGCACCACTTGACCCATCTCACGCCGCAGGCAAGTCCGGGCGGGTTCTGGGCAGTGCATCTCGACTCCGTCGCGGTGTCGTTGTTGCTGGGCGTGGTGTTCTGCCTGCTGTTCTGGCTGAAGGCGCGCAAGGCTACGGCCGGCGTACCGGGCCGGGGACAGGCTTTTGTAGAGATCGTGCTGGAATTCGTCGATGGCCAGGTCAAGGACGTATTCCATGGCGATCGGCGCATCCTCGGGCCGCTGGCGCTGACCGTATTCATCTGGGTGTTCCTGATGAATGCGATGGATCTGCTGCCGGTCGATCTGTTGCCGTGGATCACCCACAAGTTCGGCCTGGGTCACTTCCGCGCCGTGCCGACCGCCGACATCAACATGACGTTCGCGATGTCGCTGACGGTGTTCGTGCTGATCATTTTCTACAGCTTCAAGGCGAAGGGTGCCGGCGGCTACATGCATGAGCTGTTCACCGCTCCGTTTGGCTCGCATCCGCTGCTGTGGATTCCCAATTTCGCGCTGAACGTCGTTGAGCTTCTGTCCAAGCCGGTCAGCCTGGCCATGCGACTGTTCGGCAACATGTACGCTGGTGAACTGGTATTCATGCTGATCGCCGGCCTGTTCAGTGCTGGCAGCGTGACGCTGTACGGCCTGGGCCTCCTCGGCTACACGGTGTGGGGCGTGTTCCACATCCTGATCATCGGCATTCAGGCATTCATTTTCATGGTGCTGACGATCGTGTACATCTCGATGGCGCACGATCACCACTGATTTACGCTTTTTCAAATCATCCGCTTCAACCGTTTTGACCTTTTAGTTTGAATTTCTCAGGAGACCGTCGTGGAACTCATCGCTCACATTGCTCAAGTGCAGTCCTTCACCGCCATCGCGCTGGGTCTGATCATCGGCCTCGGTGCACTCGGTGCCTGTATCGGTATCGGCGTCATGGGTTCCAAGTTTCTTGAGGCCGCTGCCCGTCAGCCGGAGCTGGTTCCGCTGCTGCAGGGCCGCATGTTCCTGCTCGCTGGCCTGATCGACGCGGCGTTCCTGATCGGTGTTGCGCTGGCGATGTACTTCGCCGTGGCGAACCCGCTGCTGTCGAAGCTCGTCGCAGGCTGAGTCCGTCGGCGGCGCCGCGGCGCCGTCTGTTCGGCACGGGTGTCGTAACACCCGTGTCCGTTTCATCCCGTATCTACAGGTAACGCAGCGATGGATTTCAACGCGACCTTGATTGGCGAAATGATTTCGTTCGCCATCCTGATCTGGTTCTGCGTCCACTTCATCTGGCCGCACATCAACAAGGCTATTGAAGAGCGGCAGGTGAAGATCGCCGAAGGCCTCAATGCGGCCGAGCGTGCGCACGCCGAACTCAAAAGTGCCGACGTCAAAGTGGCTGCCGAGATCAAGGTGGCTCGCCAGCAGGCCTCCGAGATCATCGACAAGGCTCAGCAGCAGGCCAATCAGATCATCGACAAGGCCCGTGGCGAAGCGATCGTCGAGATCAATCGGCTGAAAGCTTCCGCGCAGGACGACATCGCCTCGATGGCTCAGCGTGCCCGTGACCAGCTGCGCGAGCAGGTGGGTGCATTGGCCGTGCAGGGTGCCAGCAAGATCGTGCAGCGCGAAGTCGATGCGTCGACGCACAAGGCGTTGCTCGACCAGCTCGCGGCCGAGATCTGATCGATGGCACAGGCAATCACCCTCGCTCGTCCCTACGCTCGCGCCGCGTTCGAAGTGGCCCATGCGACCGGTTCGCTGGATGCGTGGTCGCAAGCGCTGGCTTTTGCTGCAGCGGTCGCGGCGGATTCACGAGTGGCTGATCTCGGCACCGATCCGCGCGTGCTACCGGCGCAGCTAGTCGCACTGCATCTGCCCGTTGGTGTCGCCGCTGATGCGCCGTTTGCGCAGTTCCTCGGTGAAATGGCCGAGCAGCGCCGGTTGGCGCTTCTGCCGGAAGTGGCCGAGTTGTATGAGGCGTTCAAGCGTGAGTCCGAGTCGCAGCTGCTGGTCAAGGTGACCAGCGCGATGGCGCTGGACGCTGCCCAGGCCGAGCAGCTCAAGGTGTCGCTGAAGCGCCGCTTCAAGCGCGAGATCGAACTGGAAACCCGGGTCGATGCCGCGCTGCTTGCCGGTGTAGTGATCGATACCGGCGAAGAGGTGATTGACGGTTCCGCGCGCGGCCGCCTGGCGAAATTGGCCAGCGCGCTGAGTCACTAAGTTTCACGCGAAGTCCGTTTCGCGAAGAGCAAAAACCGGCCATCCATGGCCGGACTCTGAAAAAACAAAATTTCAGGATAACGACCATGTCCAGCACCACATTGAATCCGTCCGAGATCAGCGAACTGATCAAGAGCCGCATCGAGCAGTTCAAGCTCGGCGCGGAAGCACGCAACGAGGGCACGATCATCAGCGTGTCCGACGGCATCGTGCGCATCCACGGCCTCGCCGATGTGATGCAGGGCGAAATGATCGAGCTGCCGGGCAACTCGTTTGCGCTGGCGCTGAACCTCGAGCGCGACTCGGTCGGTGCCGTGGTGCTCGGTGAATACCAGCACCTGCGCGAAGGCGATACCGCCAAGACCACCGGCCGCATCCTCGAAGTGCCAGTCGGCCCGGAACTGCTCGGCCGCGTTGTCGACGCGCTGGGTAATCCGATCGACGGCAAAGGTCCGCTCGGTGCCAAGCTCACCTCCGCGATCGAGAAGGTTGCGCCGGGCGTGATCTGGCGTAAGTCGGTCGACCAGCCGCTGCAGACCGGCTACAAGTCGGTCGACGCGATGATCCCGGTCGGCCGCGGTCAGCGCGAGCTGATCATCGGCGACCGCCAGACCGGCAAGACCGCGCTGGCTATCGACGCAATCATCGCGCAGAAAGATTCCGGCATTAAGTGCATCTACGTCGCCATCGGCCAGAAGCGTTCGTCGATCGCGAACGTGGTGCGCAAGCTGGAGGCGAACGGTGCCCTGGCCAACACCATCATCGTGGTTGCTTCGGCGTCCGAGTCGGCCGCGCTGCAGTACGTCGCGCCGTATTCCGGTTGCGCGATGGGCGAATACTTCCGCGACCGTGGCCAAGACGCGCTGATCGTCTATGACGATCTGTCCAAGCAGGCCGTGGCCTACCGCCAGATCTCGCTGCTGCTGAAGCGCCCCCCGGGTCGCGAAGCGTATCCGGGCGACGTGTTCTATCTCCATTCGCGTCTGCTCGAGCGCGCTTCGCGCGTGTCCGAGGAATACGTCGAGAAGTTCACCAACGGTGAAGTGAAGGGCAAGACCGGTTCGCTGACCGCGCTGCCGATCATCGAGACGCAGGGTGGCGACGTTTCCGCGTTCGTGCCGACCAACGTGATCTCGATCACCGACGGTCAGATCTTCCTCGAGACCGACCTGTTCAACGCCGGTATCCGTCCGGCCGTGAACGCCGGTATCTCGGTGTCCCGCGTCGGCGGTGCCGCGCAGACCAAGATCGTCAAGAAGCTGTCCGGCGGCGTGAAGCTGGCTCTGGCGCAGTACCGTGAGCTGGCCGCGTTTGCGCAGTTTGCTTCGGACCTGGATCCGGCTACCCGTGCGCAGCTGGACCGCGGTCAGCGCGTGACCGAGTTGATGAAGCAGGCGCAGTACTCGCCGCTGTCGATCGCCGAGCTGGCACTGTCGGTGTATGCGGCCGAGAAGGGCTACCTCGATGACCTGCCGGTCAACAAGGTGTTGCCGTTCGAGAAGGGCCTGCACGCGTTCATGCACCAGAACCACGAAGAGCTGATGACCAAGATCGTGGCGACCGGTGACTGGAACAACGACATCGAGGCCACGTTCAAGGCCTCGCTGGATGAGTACAAGAAGACCGGCAGCTGGTAATTGGCGGTAATGGCGAATCGGAATCGGGCATCGAAGGTGATGCCCACTTCCCATCAGCGAGCATAACGAGCGGATAGAGCATGGCCAGCGGACGCGAAATCAAAACCAAGATCAAGAGCACGCAGAACATGCGCAAGGTGACGCGCGCGCTCGAAATGGTCTCGGCCTCGAAGATCCGCAAGGCGCAGGATCTGATGAAGGCCTCGCGTCCCTATGCACGCTCGATGCGCAAGGTGATCGCGCATGTTGCCCAGGCCAGCACCGACTTCAGCCATCCGTTCCTGATTCAGCGCGAGACCGTGGCGCGGGTCGGCTACATCGTGGTGTCGACGGATCGCGGCTTGTGCGGCGGCCTCAATTCGAACCTGTTCCGTCGCCTGTTGCCAGCGATCGCCGAGTGGCAGAAGCAGGGCGTGCAGGTCGACGTGGTCGCGATCGGTCAGAAGGCGGTGTCGTTCTTCCGTCGCCTCAAGGGCGTAAACCTGGTCGGTAGCGTCAGCCATCTCGGCGAGAAGCCCAAGCTTGAACAGCTGGTCGGCGTGATCAAGGTGATGATGGACTCCTATACGGCCAATGGGCTGGATCGGGTGTTCCTCGCCTACAACGACTTCGTCAACACCATGACGCAGACGCCGACGATCGACGCGTTGCTGCCGCTGCCGCTGGTAGCGGCTGAAATGGAAACCCATCAGGCGGCCGGTGAATCGGCCTATGTCGGCGTCAAGCTGGAACAGAGCCACGACTGGGACTACATCTACGAGCCGGATGCGCAGACCGTGCTGGAGCACGTGCTGGGTCGTTACATCGAGTCGGTGGTGTATCAGGCGTCGTTGGAAAATCTCGCCAGCGAGCACGCCGCACGCATGGTCGCGATGAAGAGCGCGTCGGACAACGCGAACAAGGTGATCGACGAACTGACGCTGATCTACAACAAGGCGCGTCAGGCAGCGATCACCCAGGAAATCTCGGAGATCGTCAGCGGCGCTGCCGCCGTCTGATTGTTATTGCAGCAAAACCCATTATTGGATTCCCGCTGCGGCGGGAATATCGAAGAAGATTCAAAAAGCTTTCGGAGCTATCAGCATGAGCCAGGGCAAAGTTGTTCAGATCATCGGTGCGGTCGTCGACGTGGAATTTCCGCGCGACCAGGTGCCGCAGGTGTACGACGCACTGAAAATCGACGGCACCGCGATCACGCTGGAAGTGCAGCAGCAGCTCGGTGACGGCGTCGTGCGCACGATTGCGCTCGGCACCACCGATGGCCTGCGCCGCAACCTGATCGCCCGAAACACCGGCGAAGGCATCAAGGTGCCGGTCGGCAAGCAGACGCTCGGCCGCATCATGGACGTGCTCGGCAACCCGATCGACGAAGCCGGCCCGATCGGCGAGCAGGATCGGTGGGTGATCCATCGCGAGGCACCGAGCTACGACGATCAGGCTGCTGCCAACGACCTGCTCGAAACTGGCATCAAGGTGATCGATCTGATCTGCCCGTTCGCCAAGGGCGGCAAGGTCGGCCTGTTCGGCGGCGCCGGCGTCGGCAAGACCGTCAACATGATGGAACTGATCAACAACATCGCGAAGGCACACGAAGGTCTGTCCGTGTTTGCCGGCGTGGGCGAGCGTACCCGCGAGGGCAACGACTTCTACCACGAGATGAAAGACTCCAACGTGCTCGACAAGGTCGCGATGGTGTACGGCCAGATGAACGAGCCGCCGGGTAACCGTCTGCGCGTGGCGCTGACCGGCCTGACCATGGCTGAGTACTTCCGCGATGAGAAGGACGCTTCCGGCAAGGGCCGTGACGTGCTGTTCTTCGTCGACAACATTTATCGCTACACGCTGGCCGGTACCGAAGTGTCCGCGTTGCTCGGCCGTATGCCGTCCGCGGTGGGTTACCAGCCGACCCTGGCCGAGGAAATGGGCGTTCTGCAGGAGCGCATCACCTCGACCAAGACCGGCTCGATCACCTCGATCCAGGCTGTGTACGTGCCCGCGGATGACTTGACCGATCCGTCGCCGGCAACCACCTTCGCCCACTTGGACGCGACCGTGGTGCTGAGCCGCAACATCGCTTCGTTGGGCATCTACCCGGCGGTCGATCCGCTGGATTCGACCAGCCGTCAGCTCGATCCGAACGTGATCGGCCAGGAGCACTACGACGTTGCCCGCAAGGTGCAGGGCACGCTGCAGCGCTACAAGGAGCTGAAGGACATCATCGCGATTCTCGGCATGGACGAGCTGTCCGAAGAAGACAAGCAGGCCGTGGCGCGTGCACGCAAGTGCGAGCGCTTCTTCTCGCAGCCGTTCCACGTGGCCGAAGTGTTTACCGGTTCGCCGGGCAAGTACGTGTCGCTGAAGGAAACCATCCGCGGCTTCAAGATGATCGTCGACGGCGACGTCGACCATCTGCCGGAGCAGGCGTTCTACATGGTCGGCGGCATCGACGAGGCGATCAAGAAGGCCGAGGACATGGGCGCCAAGAAGGCCGCCTGATCGACGGTAGCCTGATCGACCAATGGCGGCGGGCCAGCTGGCCCGCCCATCACGAAGCGGACATCCGTACATGAGTCAGACCATCCGTTGCGACATCGTCAGTGCCGAAGCCGAGATTTTTTCCGGCGACGCGACGATGGTCGTTGCCACCGGCGAGCTGGGCGAGCTGGGCATCACGCCGCGTCACGCGCCGCTGATCACCCGCCTCAAGCCGGGTCACGTCGACGTGCTGCAGGCCAATGGTGAGCGCCTGCAGTTCTACGTCTCCGGCGGCATCCTGGAAGTGCAGCCGCAGGTGATCACCGTGCTGGCCGACACCGCCATTCGCGCGGCCGATCTCGACGAAAATGCCGCACAGCGCGCCAAGAAGGAAGCCGAAGACGCGCTGGCGAACCGTAGCGACGCGATCGAGATCTTCGAAG
>JBAPPP010000432.1:0-5040 GCA_049280175.1 Rhodanobacter sp. | reverse complement strand
CGCGGTGTATTCGGATCAGGTGCCGAACGCTAGAGAGATTGCACTGGGCGCCCACGGCACCGTATTCGTCGGTTCCAACGATGCCGGCAAGGTCTACGCGCTCACCGATACGAAAGGTGACGGTCACGCCGACAAGGTGCAGGTTATCGTCAGTGGTCTGGAGCTGCCGGTGGGCGTGGCGTTCCACAACGGCGATCTGTACATCTCCGCGGTCAGCCGGATTCTGGTGCTGCGAGATATCGAGCACCACCTGGACGACCCTCCGAAGCCGCAGGTGATCACCGACAAGTTGCCTACCGAGGAGCACCACGGCTGGAAGTTCATCGCGTTCGGTCCCGACGGCAAGCTATACGTGCCGATCGGGGCGCCTTGCAACATCTGCGATCCAGGCCCGGACCACGGCAAGCTCACCCGCATGAACGCCGACGGCTCCGATATGCAGAATGTCGCCATCGGCATTCGCAATACGGTCGGCTTCACCTGGCGCCCCGGCTCGCAACAATTGTGGTTCACCGACAACGGCCGCGACTTGATGGGCGATGACATGCCTAGCGACAAGTTGAACAAGCTCTCGCATATCGGTGAAAACTTCGGGTACCCCTATTGCCATCAGGGCGACACGCTTGATCCCGAGTTTGGCAAGGGCAAGAACTGCAAGGATTACACGCCGCCGGTTCTGAAGCTGGGTGCGCATGTCGCCTCGCTGGGCCTGCGCTTCTACGAAGGCAACCAGTTCCCGGCCAGCTACAAGGGAGCGCTAATCATCGCCGAGCACGGCTCGTGGAACCGTACGCAGAAGTCCGGCTACCGCGTGATGACGGTGCGCCTGAATGGCGACAAAGTGGTGTCCTACCAACCCTTGCTCGATGGCTTCCAGCAGGACGAAAAAGCCTGGGGCCGCCCCGCCGACGTACAGCCGCTACCGGATGGCAGCCTGCTGGTCAGCGACGATCTGGCGGGGGCGGTTTATCGGGTGACTTACACGCCATGATTTCTTGGGCAGTGGAAACCAGGCCGGAAAACACGTGTTATCGAAGGCGAAATTTCGCATGAACCGATCTCTGGCCGCGCTGCGGTAACTGGGTTGACCAGCTACGCTGTTGAAAAGCCCTTCTGCCTACGCAGGAATGACGGGCTTCGATCAGATAACCTCCGAGTTTCAACTTCGTCATTCCTGCGAAGGCAGGAACCCAGTGGAGACACCGCCATGGATAGGCGACAGCCGTGCGTTTATATACTTGCCAGTCAGCGGAACGGCACCATTTACATTGGAGTCACCAGCGAGCTGCTCAATCGCATCTGGCAACACAAGAACGATGTGGTTGAGGGCTTTACCAAGCGTTATCGCGTACATATGCTGGTCTGGTACGAACTGCATCCCACGATGGAGTCGGCGATACTTCGGGAGAAGGCGCTCAAGAAGTGGAAGCGGGTGTGGAAGACGCGGTTGATCGAAGGAGAGAATTCCGCGTGGGACGATCTTTATCCGGCGCTGCTGTAACTGGGTTGACCAGCTACGCTGTTGAAAAGCCCTTCTGCCTACGCAGGAATGACGAGCAAAAAAAAATCAATGCGTTTTGATCCAGAGGAAGACCCATGCAACTGCGTAGCGACAACTTCAAGGACGGCCAGACGATTCCGGCCGAGTTTGCGTTTGGCAAGCGCGCCAAGCCGGTCGCCTTGTCGGACAACCTCAGTCCGCATCTGGCCTGGAAGGACGCGCCGCCCGGCACACGTTCGTTCGTGCTTACCTGCATCGATCCCGACGTGCCCAGTCGCGGCGACGATGTGAACCAGGAAGGCCGTACGGTGCCGGCGGATCTGCCGCGGGTGGATTTTGTGCACTGGTTGATGGCGAATATCCCGGCGGAATGCGGCGAGCTGGCGGCGGGTGCGTGCAGCAATGAGGTCACCGCGCGTGGCAAGCGCGAACCGTTTGGGCCCCCGGGTAGCGTGCAGGGCGAAAATGACTACACCGCCTGGTTTGCCGGCGACGATCAGATGGCCGGCAGCTATCTCGGCTACGACGGCCCTTGCCCACCATGGAACGACGCGCTGCTGCATCACTATCACTTCACGGTCAGCGCGCTCGACGTGCGGAGGCTTGAGCTGGCCGAGGGCTTCACGCGGGCCCAATTGCAGGCAGCGATGGCCGGCCATGTGCTGGCCGAGGCGGAACTCATCGGGACCTACACCCTCAACCCGGACGTCCTCAATCTGTCCGTGTCGAGCTGAACAACGTCGGCGCCGCGTGCACGGCGACGCCGATAATCTTCACGCCCGCATGGCATGGGCTATGGGTGAATGGCAGCACTTGGCCTCGTCGCCGCACCTGCCTTTCATTACAAAGAGGACACCGCCATGCTTCATTACGCCCTGGTCTTTCTGGTCATCGCCATCATTGCTGCCGTACTCGGTTTTGGTGGCATCGCGGGAGCCGCAGCCGGCATCGCAAAGATCCTGTTCGTCGTTTTCCTGATCCTGGCGATCATCTCGTTCTTCCGTCGCAGCACGTGATGACCGTGCGTTTGAGCGCGGTTTGCACGATAGTCAGTCCTTTCCGGAGCATGCAATGAACAAGCAGGAACCCACTACCGAATCGCTCGCCAGCACTCGTATCGACGAGAGTGCCGAGCGCATCAAGCAGGCCACCTCCAGTGCGGTTGCAAGCACCAAGGACGCGGTGGATCGTGCTGCCGACCATGTCGAGGAGGGCTTGCACAACGCCACCGACAAGGCCGCCCAGGCCGCCAACCGCGCCAGCGAGAAGGCGGCAGATATCAGCGAGCGTGGCCGCGAGGTGTACGACGAAACGATGGATCGCGCCGACGCGTGGCTGGAGCAGGCGCGTGAATACGTGCGCGAGAAGCCGGTGCAGTCGGTTGCCATCGCGCTTGGTGCCGGCTGGCTGCTTGGCCGCATACTGCGGCGTTGAGCCAGACCATGGCGGGGGCAGGGAATGCACAATCAGGCTGAGCCACCCCGTGAAGCGGCGGCGCCGGATCCGGCGCCGTTGTCGTCTGGACTGTTGACGGAAATCGGCCAGTTCGGCCGAGCGGTCAAGCATCTGTTCGGCGCGCAATTGCATCTGCTGGCCGCAGAACTGGGGCTGGCACGCAGCGCGGTCTCATGGATATTCGTCGCCGGGTTGGCCGCGACCGTGGCCGGCGTAGGGCTGGGGTTGAGCCTGCTTGCCTTTACCGGCTTGCTGTTGGCCAAATGGTTCGGTTCGTGGTTCTGGGCCTTGCTGGCGCTGTGTGTGCTGCAGCTGGTGTTCCTGCTCGCATCGATCCTGCTGTTCCGCCGCTGCATGCACTGGATGAGCCTGCCCGTCACGCGCAGCGAGTGGAATGCGATGATGCGTGACACGCTGAGCAAGGCCGAACGCGAGGTCGAGCGCGAGCAGGGCAACGGGGAAGAGGATCGGGCATGAACATTTTCGATCGTGTCGCCAAGGTAAACGCGGCACAGGCGCGTATGGGCGCGGCGCGGCGTGAACTGAGTGCACCTGCAGCGGCGTTGCTGGTGCGCAGTCACCGGCATCCGCTGACGACGGTGGGCGCGGCAGCGGGTGCGGGTTTTGTGCTGGGCACTCTGAATGTGCATCCGCTGCGTGTACCCGGGCTGGGCCCGCTGCTCAGCGGCGGGTTGGCCGAAGCCGTAGCGTTCGGCGCGCGCCTGATCACCGAGCTCGGCACCGTTGGTCTGGGCGGCGTCGATCGAGATTCGAGTCGTCCGAACTCTGACGATCAGGCCCGCACCGATCAAAGTGGTGACCCGCCGGATTGGCAGGGTGGCGAGCCGTGACGAGCCAGCCCGAACAAGTATCGCCGCCAGCGGATGACGCCGAGAGCCGTGATGTAGTGCCGGCATTCCTGGCGGATCAGATGGCACCGGCTCGCCCACCACCGCGACGCAAAGTGCGCACTGGGCAGACGGTGCGCGGCGTACGTCGTCATCTACGCGCGATCCGCATCGTGCTGGACGCGATGCTGCTGCTGGCCCTGATGTACACCGTCACGTTGACCAAGGCTTTGCTGATTCCGCTGGTGCTGGCCGCGTTCATCGGGCTGGCACTGAATCCGATCGTGGCCGCCGGAGCGCGCATTCACCTGCCGCGCTGGCTGACCGCCAGCGTGCTGATGATCGGACTGATCGTCGGCATCGGCAGTGGTGTCAGTGCGCTGGCACAGCCGGCGATTGGCTGGTTCCATGGCGCACCGGAGGCGGTCCGCAACTTCGTGCCGAAGCTGAAGGAACTGACCAAACCGCTGGAAGCGGCGAACCGCGCTACCGCAAGCCTGGTCAACGGTCCGTCCACCCATGCTGCGCAAGCGACACAGCCTGCACCGATGTCGATCAGCGCGTGGGATGTGGTTGCCGGTACGCCCAAAGTGCTTGCGGCGGTGCTGAGCGTGACGTTGCTGGTGTTCTTCTTTCTGATCTACGGCGACACGATGCTGCGCCGGCTGGTGGAGATCACGCCCGGCTTTGCGTACAAGCGACATGCGGTGCTGATCGTGCGGGGCTTCCAGACCGAGGTGTCGCGCTACCTGCTGACCGCGATGCTGATCAATGCGAGTCTGGGCGCCGTTACCGCAGGCATGCTCTGGTTTTACAAGATACCGGACCCGTTACTGTGGGGCGCGGTAGCGATGTTCGCGAACTTCATTCCCTACGTCGGTGCGATTACCACCACCGCCGTGCTCGCGGTGGTGTGCATGCTTTATGCGCATGTGATGAGCCTCGCCGTGTTCCTGCCGGTACTGACGTTCGCCGGCATCACCGTACTGGAAGGCAACCTGGTTACGCCGATGATCCAGGGCCGCAGCATGCGCCTGAGTCCCATCGCCATCCTGTTGTGGCTGCTGGTCTGGGGTTGGCTCTGGGGCATCCCCGGCGCGTTGCTGGCGGTGCCGATGCTGACCTGCACCAAGCTGATTGCCGAACGCGTACGCAGCTGGCACTGGTTCGCGATGATGGTGCAGCGCTGAGATTTACCAGGGTATGACCTCGGTATCGCGGAAGAAACGGCCGCTC
>JBAPPP010000431.1:0-6528 GCA_049280175.1 Rhodanobacter sp. | reverse complement strand
GCGATGAAGAGCTCCAGCAAGACGGCGTCGGCACCGACCGGTGCGGCTGCGCCTGGCGGTGGTCCGGGCATGGTCTGGGTCAACTCCAGCAGCAAGGTCTACCACTGCCCCAGCGACAAGTGGTATGGCAAGACCAAGCAAGGCGCGTACATGAGCGAAGCCGATGCGAAGGCCAAGGGCAACCGCCCCGAGGGCGGCAAGAGCTGCTCGTCCTGACCGCCGCGCCGCGTTGTCGCTGAAACAACGCTTGTAGTAGTACGAGAGGCCGGCCCAGTGCCGGCCTTTCACTTTCAGTCTATTCGGATTGCCACGGGTCGTAGCTGCCGAAATGCCATAGGTGGCCCTCTGGGTCGCGGCAGCTGTAGCCGGCACCGCCGTAGTCCTTCTCGGCGTACTCGTCGACGATGACGGCGCCAGCGTCTTTGGCTTGCTGATAGTGCGATTTGCAATTGCCGACGATCACATACGGGCACTGTGTTTCGCGATCGCCGATCTGGTCGGGCTGAACGATGTGACGGCCGATCTCCGTGTCGCGCACCTCACCGAGCATGATCATGCCGTCGCCGTAAACCAGCTGGGCGTGCTCCACACCGCCTTGTTCGTTTTCATACACGGCGTTTTTGGTAAAGCCGAAGGCCTTGCACAACCATTCGATGGCGGCATGGGCATCGTGATAGCGCAGGCAGGGGACGATCGTGCTACCGCGTTGTGCTGAGGACATGATGAGGACTCCAGGCGGAAGACAGGAGGTCAGGCTAGCGTCATGCGATGCCTGCGTCTTGTAGATTTTCGCGTCCGTACTGACG
This sequence comes from Rhodanobacter sp., assembly GCA_049280175.1. Taxonomy (GTDB): domain Bacteria; phylum Pseudomonadota; class Gammaproteobacteria; order Xanthomonadales; family Rhodanobacteraceae; genus Rhodanobacter. Next base: position 5,722 of record JBAPPP010000431.1, on the reverse strand, counting down.
TGGACTCAATCCAGCGGGAGATGATTGATGTGCGGGCCGCGTCCGGCCATGAATGCTGACGGGGTTACCCCGGCGAAGCTGCGGAATTCGTGGCTAAGGTGGGCCTGGTCGGAATAGCCGCAGTCGGCAGCCACGACGCTCCAGTTCACGGCGGGCTGATAGTGCGCATGGCTGATGACCGCGCGAAAGCGCATCAACCGAGCGTAGTGCTTCGGCTTCATGCCGACCTGACGACTGAACTGCATGGTCAAGCGACGATCGGACATGCCGATGGCACGAGCTATCAGCGGAATGCCGTTGACCTGTGGCACCCGATTCAGCGCTTCGATGGCACGACGGATCGTCGGATCTATCGCTGGCACACGTAATCGCTGACGCAACCAACGCTCCAGCAACTCCAGCCGTCGCGCGGGCGCCTGAGTGTTGAGCAGACGCTGGCGCAACCGATCCGCCGTCACGCCAAACAGATCGTGCAAATCGACGTCGCGCCCGGCTATCCCGGCAATGTCTTCGGCCGTGAAAGCGTGCACGCCACCGGGCTGGAACACCACGCCCATCACACGTATCTGTTCAGCGGTATCGATGATCTGGCTACGCAACATCGGGCCGCCGAGCACCGCTGCCGCTGAACGGGTGCAGCGGCGCGTCGCGTCATCGGCATACACGCGGGTTTCGTTTTCGTGAAGGTTGATGATCAGGGCAGCGCCGGGCAACGGCAGCACGCGTTCATAGCGATGCGCGGGTGCGGGCATGTCCCAGTCCCAGATCTTCTCGACTAGCGCATCGAGCGGTGGTGCGGGGATATTGCAGTGAAATCCCATCGACAGGCTCCTGACGATCGGTCTGAGTGTAGAACTACTTAGTCACCTTGTCGCAAGCTAGCACCTTGTCGCAAGCCAGCACCTTGTCGCAAGCGTGCTCAGCACGGGCGAGCTCAATCCCGGTCGTCATTGTTTTCGGAAACTGCAGGCAGGTTGCGGACAATCATGCTTTGCGGGCTGGTCATCGGCATCTTCGCACTGCGCAGGCGGTCGAGCATCTCAAACAACACGTCGCTTTTCACGTTGCTGGCGTCGCGCGGGCTGGTGACATAGGCGATGCAGCTGAAGGTCATCGATCCGGCGTCGAGATTTTCCAGCTGTACGCTCGGCGCCGGCATGCTCAAGGTTCCCTGGTGCGCGCTCAGTACTTCCAGGATCAGCTCGCGCGCCTTGATGGCGTCGGTATCCAGCGGCATGGACAGCTTGATGCTGACGCGCCCCTTGGCATTGTCGAGGGTCACGTTGCGGACGTTCTGGGTGATGAACTGCGAGTTCGGCACGATCATGGTCGAGCGATCGCTCATCTGGATTTCCGTGGCGCGCACGTTGATCTTGCGGATGTCCCCCTCGACGCCGCCGATGCTGACCCAGTCACACACCTTCACCGGACGCTCGGCTAGCAGGATGAGGCCGGAGATGAAGTTCTGCACGATCGCCTGCAGGCCAAAACCAATACCGACCGAAAGCGCGCTGGCCATCCAGGTGATGCCCTGCAGGTCCACCTTCAGCGCGGCCAGCGACAGCACAAACACCAGTACGCCGCCAACATAGCCGAGCAGGGTGATCACCGAATTCTGCATGCCGTGATCGAGTGAGGTCTTCGGCAACAGCTCGTCACCCAGCCAGCGCTTGATCACGCGCAACACGATCAGACCAAGCGCGAACACCAGCGCGGCATCGAAGATGTCGTTGGGCACTATCTTGAGCTTGCCCAGCGATCCTCCCGACAGCATGCCGCCAATGCGTCCTGTCAGTTCCTGCGGCCCGGCGCCGAACGGTGCCAGCACGATCGCCACCGCCAGGATCAGCAGCATGGCGCGGGTGATGCCGGACAACAGGGTGCCGGTTTGTTCCAGTGCCAGGGGGTTCACCCCGAAGCTGGCCTGCATCCGCATACCGGTGCGACCCTTGGGTGAAAACACCGCGTCGAAGATGTCGTCGACCAGATACATCAGCAAGTACAGCGCCGTCAGGATCACCCCGACCCAAAGCATCTGCCGTGCGACGAAGAACGCGAACGCGATGTAGCCCGTCGCAACGCTGAGCAGGATGACGCCGACACCGACAAACGCCGCACCAATCACCAAACCCACCCATACCGGGCGCTGTGGAGGCGTGTCGCCGGCGGCCAGCGCATCGCGCCGCGACTGGCCCAGGCGCAACAGTGCGCTGCCCACCAGCACGCCGATCAGCACGGCGAAAAATGCACGCGTTGCCACCGTGATCGCCACGCTGGCGCCGATCGCGTTGTTGACGCTTTCGACCAGATTCACCAGCAGGACGGCGCCACCCAGCAGCCACGGGAACGGGTGTAGCCGCTGCGCAGCATTGTCAGACAGGCCCGGCAGTCGCCATGACGGGCGCTTGGTGGACAGCATCGCGCGTCCGAGCCCCATCATGAAGGCAGTAAAGGTCACCACGCGCACCAGCTTCTGCGCCAGTTCGTCCAGATCCTCGCTCAGCAGGTTGTTCCAGTTCAGCGCGAGGTAGACGAATTGCGCGGTCAGCCCAACCGCCAGCGTATAGGCAAGCGTCACCGCCACCGCCAGGGCACTTCGCCGCAGCGGACCTGCCGGCATGTGTGCGGTACTCACCCAGAAGAGCGTGCGTTCGATCAGCCAGCGCCCTACGCTGACCAGCAGTGCAGCGATGATCAGGCACAGCACGAACGGCGTGCGATTGGGCGGCTGCCAAGCCAGCTGCACGGCGGCCAAAGCGTCCCTGCCCAATAGCTCTGCATGCGCCATGTCGTCGGGAAACGCCTTGGCCGGGTCCGTCCAGAACGCGCGGCTGAAGGGCGTCGCCGTGCGCGCGGCGAGCTGGGTCTGCAATTGGTCGCGGCGCAGGTCGGCGACGTGGGCGGCAAGTTGGGCTGCCTCGGTGCTTAGCGAGTTGGCCTGCTTGACCTGGCCGCCGAGGTCGCTCAGGTCCTTCCCCAGCTGCTTGCGCTGCGCGCTCAGCTCAGGCGGCTCAGGTGGCGCACCCTTGACCGGGGCAGGGCCAAGCACATCCAGTCGCGCCTGCAGGCTGGCCGATTGGGGTGACAGCGTGGAGACCAGCTGGTCGGCCTGCTGCTGTACGGCGAGCGCGCTATTGCGCAGGTCGGCCGGTACATCGGTCTGCTTGCTGTCCACCGCGGCCTTGATGTCATCCAGCTTGGTACGCAGTTGGGTGAGTGTCTGTGCCGGAGTCAGCGCCGGCGTCGAGGCGGCCGCGGTGGCATCGGCGGTGTCTTGCGCCAGGACTTGGCCGCTAGGTACGGCCAGCAACAGAATGAGGAGATAGCGAAGCAGGGTAGGCATCGGGCGATGATCCCGGCCTCGCCGCGGTGGGTCAATCGAAATGACCTCTCGATCGTTCTGGCTTTGACGCGCCGTTCAGGCTGGCGGCCTGCTTTGAAGAGGTCGGATACCTCAGCTGAGGAGGCGCGAGTTGCGAATGTGCAGAAGCTGCCCAGGCCGATAGAGCAACTGGACAGGCTTGCCTCGCAGCGCAGTGTTCACACCTCCATTGGCACGCTTCAAGCACAATACCCGCTTGGGTATGACCGGAATGCTCCATGATCTTCCGCTGGTTCGAAACCCTTATCGACGCGTTCAAGGAACCGGCGGACGGCATGCCGCCGCAGTCGGTGTCGCGCTTCTATGTATTCTACCTGCGCCAGGTGTGGCCGGTGTTTGCGGCCGCGATCGTGGTGGGTTTTGGCGTGGCCATCGTCGAAGTGTCGCTGTTCGGCTTCATCGGCAGCATTGTCGACATGACGAAGGGAGTGCCGGCGGCGAGCTTCTTTCAGCAGCACGGCCGTGAATTGTTGTGGATGGGCTTTGTCGCGCTGGTGGCGCGGCCGGTGTTGATCGGTCTGCATGATCTGCTGGTGAACCAGTCGATTACGCCAAACCTGACGAATCGCATCCGCTGGCAGAACCATCGCTATGTGATGCGTCAAAGCCTGGGCTTCTTCCAGAACGACTACGCCGGTCGTATCGCGAACCGCATCATGCAGACCTCCGGGGCACTGCGCGAATCCGCCGTGCAGATCATCGACGCGATCTGGTACGTGACGATCTACACCGGCAGCGCGATCGTGCTGTTCGCGAAGGCCGATTTCTGGTTGGCTGCACCCTTGGTGGTGTGGCTGTTCGCGTATGTCGGCACGCTGGCGTATTTCGTGCCTCGCACGAAGGAGCGTTCGTGGCGACAGTCGGAGGCGCGCTCCAAGCTGATGGGGCGCATCGTCGATGGCTACAGCAACATCCTCACGCTGAAGCTGTTCGCGCATACTCGCCGCGAGGAAGCGTATGTGGCCGACGCCATGAGTGAGCAGATCCAGCGCATGCGTCAGATGACCCGGCTGACGACGGCAATGGATTTAAGCATCACCACGCTCAACGGCTTTCTTATCGTCGGCACCTCCGCTCTGGCGATCTGGCTGTGGAGCCAGGGCAAGGTGACGGTGGGCGCGATCGCGCTGTCGACCGGCCTGGTGATCCGCATCAACAACATGTCCGGCTGGATCATGTGGGTGGTCAACGGTATCTTCGAGAACGTCGGCACCGTGCAGGACGGCATCACCACCATCTCGCAACCGCGCACCGTGCAGGATCGCGAAGGGGCGATGCCGCTGGAAGTGACTAGCGGTGCCGTGCGCTTCGAGCACATTCATTTCCACTACGGCAAACAGGGCGGCGTGATCGCCGGGCTCGATCTCGCCGTGCACGCTGGCGAAAAGATCGGCGTGGTCGGCCCATCCGGTGCCGGCAAGTCGACCTTGGTCAACGTGCTGCTTCGACTGTACGACCTCGAGGGCGGCCGCATCCTGATCGACGGCCACGACATCGCCCTGGTGACGCAAGAAAGCCTGCGCTCGCAGATTGGTGTGGTAACCCAGGACACTTCGTTGCTGCATCGCTCCGTCCGCGAAAACCTGCTGTATGGCCGCCCGGATGCAAGCGAGGCGCAGATCCTGCAGGCCGTGCGCAAGGCGCGTGCTGACGAGTTCATTCCCCAGCTGAGCGATGGCGAAGGTCGTCGCGGCTATGACGCGCTCGTCGGCGAGCGTGGCGTAAAACTCAGCGGCGGCCAGCGGCAGCGCATCGCGATTGCACGCGTGTTGTTGAAGGACGCGCCAATCCTGGTGCTGGACGAGGCGACTTCAGCCCTCGACTCCGAAGCCGAGGCGGCGATCCAGGACAGTCTCGACATCCTGATGCAGGGCAAGACGGTGATCGCGATTGCGCACCGCTTGTCCACCATCGCGCGGATGGATCGACTGGTGGTGCTCGACAAGGGTCACATTGTCGAGAGCGGCACGCACGCGGAGCTCATCGCACTTGGAGGGCTTTATGCAAGGCTATGGCGGCGGCAGACTGGCGGCTTTGTAGCAGCGGAGGATGCGCTGGCTTGAAGCGGCTGCGAGTGGGAGACGTCCATCATCTCGAGGTGCTCAGCAAGTCCCCGAATCGCTCAAGCTCCGCCTGTCCCATGTCCGACACGATCGCTGCCGGCTGCCCTCCGAGCTTCACCATATCCAGCATATAGCCCTGCGATTGGATGGGCTTGTCGAAAGCGGGCGCGATGCTCTGAGTCAATACGAATACGTCGATCAGATGTTTGCCGTGGCGATAGACGAGTACAGGCACTCGTTCACTACCGACATAGTCGATGCGACCCCCGATGAGCGC